>NZ_JAOQJF010000026.1:0-10601 GCF_025567195.1 Alitiscatomonas aceti
TTTTTGGAACAGGTATTAAATTTTTAAAAACAAGATATTCTGAAAAAGAGGAAGGAAAACAATTCATGCGTATGTCGTGAAGATCCGGCTGTTTTTCTTGACATTTAACACTTTTGTAAATATAATGAAATAAATGAAATTTCTTTATGACAAATTGTAATTTTAAGTACGATCAACAGAGAGGTTGCTTATGAAGAAAAATGGATTCTGCCGCGCCGCCATGGCCGGTACTGCCCTGTTCCTTTCCATCGCCGTATTCCCCTCCCAGGCCGCCGAGACCGGGCCAGGCTTTGAAGAAGCCGTGGAGGATACATATGATGGGCCTGAAAGCCCCCTGGAGGCCGCCAAGCCTGCGGACAAAGCCATGGAAGCCGAACCAGCGAAAACGTCCGGAGGCCCCCGGAAGCCAGCAGAAGACGCCAGCGGGATGGCAGACGGCTCCCAGGAAGCTCCCTCTTCAAAGGTAACAGAGACAGAGCCGGAGGAGACCACCGTTCCCGGCAGATCCTATGGAACCTTTAAGATCTCCGCTTACTGCGGCTGTGAAGCATGCAGCGGCGGTCATCTGTACACCTATTCCGGCGCAGTTCCCAAAGAAGACCACACCATCTCTGCCGACCTGGACCAGTTCCCCCTGGGAACGAAGCTCCTCATCGACGGCATTATCTATACAGTGGAGGATAAGGGCAGCGGCGTAGTAGAAAACCACCTGGATATCTATTTTGATACCCACAAAGAAGCCCTGGATTACGGGCTCCAGAAGGTGGAGGTATTTGAGGCAGTCGAGAAAACCCAATAGATCCATAAAAAAGGAAGGGCCCTGTCATCCAGGTTTCCCTTCCTCTTTTTTATCCTTATTTACAGATCCTTAGATCCCCATTTCAGCCTTCACTTCTGCGAAGCACTTCACTGCGAAATCCAGGTCCTCTTTTGTATGTCCCGCAGAAATCTGGGTACGTACACGGTCACGTCCCTTGGGAACTACCGGATAGCAGAAGCCTACTACGTATACGCCCTTATCTAACATACGGCGGGCAAACTCATTGGCAACCTTCGGGTCGTAGAGCATAACCGGAACGATGGGATGCTCGCCCGGAAGCAGATCAAAGCCGATCTTCTCCATCTCTTTACGGAAGTATGCAGCGTTCTCGTGAACCTTGTCACGGAGAGCGGTGGACTCCTCTAACATGTTGATGGTCTCGATGGTAGCGGCACAGATCGCCGGAGCCAGTGTGTTGGAGAACAGGTACGGACGGCTTCTCTGACGAAGAAGGTCAACAACCTCCTTCTTGGAAGCGGTGTATCCGCCGGAAGCTCCGCCCATGGCCTTGCCGAAGGTACCGGTGATGATGTCCACACGGCCCATAACGCCGCAGTATTCAGCAGTTCCGCGGCCATGCTCACCCATGAAGCCAACTGCGTGGCTGTCATCTACCATAACCATCGCATCGTACTCATCAGCCAGATCGCAGATACCCTTTAAGTTTGCGATGTAGCCGTCCATGGAGAATACGCCGTCAGTGGCGATCATGATGCGCTTGCAGCCTGCTGCCCTTGCATCCTCTAACTGCTTCTTTAAGTCTTCCATGTTGTTGTTTTTATAACGGTATCTCTTGGCCTTACATAATCTTACGCCGTCGATGATGGAAGCATGGTTCAGCTCATCGGAAATGATGGCGTCGTCTGCATTTAAAAGGACCTCGAAAAGACCGCCGTTGGCGTCAAAGCAGGAGGAGTAAAGGATCGCGTCTTCCATGCCAACGAATTTTGCGATCCTCTGCTCTAACTCTTTGTGGATCTCCTGGGTTCCGCAGATGAAACGTACAGAAGAAAGACCGAAGCCCCATTTATCATAGCTGGCCTTGGCAGCCTCGATCAGACGGGGATGCGCGGAAAGGCCCAGGTAGTTGTTGGCGCACATATTTACTACGCCGTTGGCTGCTGTTGTATCGATACGGGAGCGCTGGGGTGTTGTGATGATGCGCTCGCTCTTATAGGTTCCTGCCTCACGGATCGCATCTAATTCCGCACGGTAAGTTTCAAATGCTGTCTTCATTGGGTTTCCTCCTATTTCTTCGTTGTCCAGTCTAAGATGACTTTACCGGATTTTCCGCTGTGCATAGCCTCAAATCCCTTTTCAAACTCTGTATAGTGGAATCTGTGGGTGATCGCCGGCTTCAGATCCAGACCTCCCTGTACCATATAGATCATCTGGTGCCAGTTGTCCATCTTACGTCCGTAGATACCCTGCAGTGTCAGGCCTTTTCCGATCACTTCGTTCATATCCATCTGGAACGGGCCGTTGGCCAGACCCAGAAGGCTGATCTTTCCGCCGTTTCTCATAACGGAGATCATCTGCTTTAAGGCAGCTCCGCTTCCGGACATCTCAAGACCCACGTCAAAGCCCTCAACCAGGCCCTGCTCCTTCATAACGGTCATCAGATCTTCTTTTGCAGTATTCACAGCTGCATCTGCGCCCATCTTCTTTGCTAATTCCAGACGGGCATCCTGGATATCGGTGATGATCACGCGGCGTGCTCCTGCATATTTACAGATGGCAACAGCGATGATGCCGATGGGGCCTGCTCCTGTAATAAGAACATCCTCGCCCACAAGATCGAACATTAAAGCGGTATGGGTTGCATTTCCAACGGCGTCGAACATAGCGACTACATCCTCGTCCATGCTGGGATCGATGGCGATCACGTTTGTAGCCGGGATGCATACATACTCAGCAAATGCGCCGTCACGGTCTACGCCCACGCTGTTAGTGTCCTTACACCACTGGATGTTGCCGTTGTGGCAGTTACGGCAGTGGCCGCAGGTGATGTGGCCTTCGCCGGATACGCGCTGGCCAACTGTAAAGCCGGTCACTCCTGCGCCTAATTCTGCGATCTCGCCCACATACTCATGTCCGATTACCATCGGCGGCTTGATGTGCTGGGTGGACCACTCGTTCCAGTCATAAATATGTACGTCTGTACCGCAGATCGCTGTTTTGTGGATCTTGATCAGTACCTCGCCCGGACCCGGAGTGGGAACCGGTACCTGACGCAGCTCTAAACCCGGAGCTGCAGACGGTTTTACAATAGCGTCCATCATTCGCATACAATGTCCCTCCACCAAATACATTTAGTTTTGTTTTGTCTGTTCCACAAAGACATTGTACCACATTCTTCCTTTCATTTCAAGATTTTTTTCATTCTGACCCATTCGGCCCAAAGCCTTTATTTTCCATGGTTTTCCAGCGCTTTCCCAGGAAACGCCGGAAAGCGTTTCCGCCTCCGGGGGTTGACAAAACGAAAAAAATATGTAAAATATAGCTTTGTTTCCAATTTGTTACATTTTTGTTACATCTACATCATACTTTTTTAATGAATGTAACATAAAAGAAAGGATGTTGTAAACATGAAAAAAACAAGACTTGTGGCAGGTCTTCTGCTGGTAATGCTTTTTACCGCAGTCAACTGTGTCATGGCCCTGGCTGGTACTTCAAAGATAAATGGACATTTAGACAGCGTAGAGGGAAAGGCCGTATCCGGCTGGCTCTGGGATCCCGAAAAACCGGAGGAAAGCCAGACCGTCACCGTTACCGTCACAGACGAACACAGCGGACAGGTGGCGGCAGCCGTATCCGTCCTGGCCTCTGAATACCGCGGTGATCTGACCGAGGACGGCATGGGGACCGGAAATTACGGGTTCCATGTGGAGATTGACTGGGATTCCCTCCCCCACTCTTCCTATATTATCAGTCTTTCCTCCGGAAACACGATCATCTCCAGGAAGCTCCGTTATGCATCCGGAGACACGGCTGCCTCCCTGTACCGGAATCTGGTTCCCTTAGGAAGCTTTAAGCTCACCGCCTACTGCCCCTGCCGGATCTGCTCCGAGGGCTGGGGACGGCGTACCAGCTCCGGGGCCCTTGCCACTGCCGGTCACACAGTAGCTGTGGATCCCAGGGTCATTCCCATCGGAAGTCGCCTTCTCATCAACGGCCAGGAATACGTGGCCGAGGACATCGGCGGAGCCGTAAAGGGCCATCACATCGATGTTTATTACAATACCCATGCGGAGACAAGAACCCATGGCACCTCCTCCGCTGAGGTATTTCTGATCCAGGAGTAAGCCTCTGGTATCTGATCCAATTCTTAAAATTCTCTAAAAATTCATAAGAAACTGATGTTTAATTGAAGAAAAATGGTAAGAATGGTATAATAAGAAAATCCAGATTCCGGGAGCGCACGCCCATAAGCGGCACGCCCCCGGAATTTATCACACAGAAAGGGGAACAAATACGTTCGCATTATGAAAAAAAGAAGCTTTTTCTCCGTGTTCGGAGGGATCCTGGTTTCTGCCGTTATCATCTTTCTTCTATATTATACGATGCTTCCGGCCATTAACTTAAAAAGCCAGGATTTTATCATTTTTCTGATCCTGTCAACCCTCATTATCCTGACCGTGAATTTCATCACCTATATGAAGGAATTCCTGTCGGGCCTGGGAAGCCGCGGCAATGTCCGCGTCCGCCAGAACCCTCTTACCGGCCAGATCCAGTTTGAGACCGAGGAAAGGGAACCCGATGAGGTAACTCCCCGCCGTTCCATGGCCAGGCCCTTAAAGATCGGCTTTGGCTTCATCGGAATCCTGATCGCCCTTATGGTGGTGGCCACAATCATCGGCATCCCGTTTTTCAATGCCACCAGGTACCGGGATCTGATCCAGATGGAGACCGGGGATTTCTCTGCCGATGTGGCTGAGATCAGCATGAACCAGATCCCTGTGGTGGATAAGGATACAGCCACCCGTCTGGGAAGCCGGAAGCTGGGCGAGATGACAGAGCTGGTATCCCAGTTTGAGATCGAGAACAACTACACCCAGATCAACTACAATGGGATCCCCTACCGGGTGACTCCTCTGTCCTACGCCGATCCCATTAAATGGCTCTATAACCAGAAAAAGGGACTCCCCGCCTATATCACCGTGAACATGGTGACCCAGCAGACGGACCTGGTATGGCTGGAAAATGGAATGAAATACTCTCCCAGCGAGTACTTCTTCCGGAACATCTACCGCCATATCCGCTTCCTCTATCCTACAAAAATGTTTGAAGAGGTCTCCTTTGAGATCGACGACGAGGGAACGCCTTACTGGGTGGCTCCCACCATCCAGTACCGCATCGGCTGGTGGAGCGGAAAGGACATCGACGGAGCCATCCTTGTGAATGCCGTTACCGGAGAGGCCAATTATTACGAGAAGGACCAGGTTCCCCAGTGGATCGACCAGCTTTATGATTCCGACCTGATCATCTCCCAGTTGGATGACAACGGCCTGTTCCAGAATGGCTACATCAACTCCATCTTCGGACAGAAAAATGTACGCCGCACCACCTACGGCTACAACTATCTGGCCTTGGACGACGATGTCTACCTTTATACAGGCATGTCCTCTGTCACCGGAGACCAGTCCAACATCGGCTTTGTACTGGTGAACCTCCGGACCAAGGCCACAAAATTTTATGCGGTTCCCGGCGCTACCGAGGCATCCGCCATGGCTTCGGCCCAAGGACAGGTCCAGCACTTAAAGTACTCAGCCACCTTCCCTCTGCTCTTAAACGTTTCCGACCGGCCCACCTACTTCATCTCCTTAAAGGATGACGCGGGGCTTGTGAAAATGTATGCCTTCGTAGATGTGGAGCAGTACCAGATCGTAGGCACCGGACAGACCATCGACGAGGCCCGGAAAAACTACCGTACCGCCCTGAACCTGGAGGATGTGGAGACCGGCGGCTCCATGGACGCCCTGGAAAAGGCCGGAACCGTGGACGCGGTGGCCAGTGTGGTCGTTTCCGGCAATACCTGCTATTACTTCACCCTCACCGGAAGCGATACGGTCTACGCCGCCATGGTGACCTTAAATGAAAATCTTCCGTTCCTGGAATCCGGCGACCGGATCTCCTTTACCTATACGGAGGATGAAAAGCCCGCGGCTGTGGCTGAGATCACAGAGATCAAAAAACAATAGCCCGGAAAACTTCTTCTGGACGCATAAAGCTCCCCCGGAACGGCCCAATGGAAAGCCGCTCCGGGGGAGCTTTTTATTTATCTGTCATCCGCCTACACGGTCTGATATTTGGCCACGTATACCTGGAAGCTGTCGGTACCGTAAAGCTCCTTGCCCACAGATATGGTCACATTCTTATCGGTGATCACATATTCCAGTCTGGCACCCTCCTGGACCACGGTATCCTGCATCAGCACACAGTTCTTTACCTTGGCGCCCCTGGCCACCTTCACGCCCCGGAAGAGAACGCAGTTTTCCACCTCTCCCTCAATGACACAGCCATCGGCCACCAGCACGTTTTTTGCCTTGGCGCCGTTGATGTAGCGGGTCGGGTTGTCGTCACGGATCTTGGTGTGGATCTGGTTTCCGGAGAATAAGGCATCCAGATTTTCATCCTCCAGAAGCTTCATATTCTCGTCAAAATAGCTGCGCACATCACAGATCCTGGCAGCATAGCCTGTGTATTCATAGGCCATGACCTTCATCTTCCCCAGCTGGTTTGCCAGGATGTCTCTCTCGAAATATGTATAGCCGCGGACAAAGGCCGTGTTGATCTCATTAATCAGCCGCTCCCGTTCCATCACATAGATGTTCATGGAGAAGTTCTGGATCCCCTCTTCCTGGGAATTCATATAGATCTTTCTCACCTTGCTGCCCTCCAGGCCCAGGGTATAGTAAAGATCCTTCACCACATCGGATTTTCTCGCGCTTTCCGGCAGCTTTTCCTTTTTGTAAACGATGGTCACGTCCGCCCCGCTCTCCTTGTGGGCGTTTAAAAGGGCATTGAAATCAAAGCTGGCGGCGATGTTGGTATCGGCCATGACCACATATTTTTCCTTCTGCTCCTTTAAGAAGGGAAGAATGCTGGCCAGGGCTTCCACACGGCCGTTATAGATCTTCATGTGCTTTTCCGCATAGGGAGGAACGATATTGAGACCTCCGTTTTTCCGCACCAGGTCCCATTCACGGCCGGAGCCCAGGTGATCCATAAGAGAATGGTAATTCTGACGCACGATAATGGAGATATTGTCGATCCCGCAGTTTACCATACTGGATAATAAAAAGTCCACCATCCGGTAACGGCCTGCAAAGGGGATCGAGGCCATGGACCGCTCGGCCACCAGTTCCGGTACAAAGCTGTCATAACTGTTGGGGAAAAGGATTCCCAGAGCATCTACGTTGGAATTTACCATTGTTCTTCACCGCCTTCTACATTTTTATTGACCATGGCATTGGGACCCACGATGGCCCCGTCTCCGATCACAACGCCGGAGCCCACAGTAGCGACGCCCTTTTCTCCGTCCTTGGGCATTGCTCCCACCACTGCCTTCTTTCCAATGGTCACGTTTTCCGCCACGATACAGTGCTTCACCACGGCTCCTGCCTGGATCACAGAGCCGCCCATGACCACAGCATCCTCCACTTCCGCTCCGGCTTCCACCTTAACGCCGGCAAAAAGGATGGAGTGCTTTACATGGCCGTCCACACGGCAGCCGTCGGTGACCATGGAATTTTCCACCAGCCCCTTATTTCCGATCTTATGACCGGTCATACCGCTGTTGCGGCTGTATATCTTCCAGTTTTCATCAAACAGATTGATGCCGCTGTGCTCCGGGTCCAGGACCTCCATGTTGGCCTCCCAGAGAGAGGAGATGGTCCCCACATCCTTCCAGTAGCCGTCAAAATGGTAGGCGTACATATTTCTCCCGTCCTTTAACAGATTGGGAATGATGTTATTGCCGAAATCGTTTTCAGAATTGGGATCTTCCTCGTCCTCGATCAGGTACTTCTTCAGCACATCCCAGTTGAAAATATAGATACCCATGGATGCCAGGTTGGATTTGGGATTTTTGGGCTTTTCCTGGAATTCAGTGATCTTATCGTTTTCATCAGCCACCATCAGTCCGAACCGGGATGCCTCCTCCCACGGAACCTCCATGACAGCCACACTGAACTCTGCATTCTTTTCCTTGTGGAACCGAAGGAAATCGCTGTAATCCTGTTTGCAGATCTGGTCTCCGGAAAGGATGATCACATACTGGGGATCATATCTTTCAATGAACGGAATATTCTGGTAGATCGCGTTGGCGGTTCCCTTGTACCAGTCAGAGCCGGAGGCCTTCTGATACGGCGGCAGCACATGGACGCCCCCATAAAGACGGTCCAGATCCCAGGGCTGCCCATTGCCGATGTATTCATTTAATACCATAGGCTGGTACTGGGTCAGGATCCCCACCGTATCGATCCCGGAATTGACACAGTTCGACAGCGGAAAGTCAATGATCCTGTACTTTCCGCCAAAGGGAACTGCCGGTTTTGCCAGCTTCTGGGTCAGGGCATATAAACGGGAACCCTGGCCGCCGGCAAGCAGCATTGCAATCATTTCTTTTGCCATAAGTCTTTCCCCCTGAAATAATAAAAAATCTCATATACAAATTTTAACATAAAAATGCAAAAACCGATAGTCTTTTTACATATTATTTGTTTTTTAATTGGATATTTATGGCAAAAATTCCAGTATTCTTCAATTATTGCAAAAATTCCGCCATTACATAATTACTCACATCCATGCCATAATCCGTCAGCCGGAACCTGCCGTCTGAAAGAACGGCGGCTCCCTCCTTCTCCAGCCGCTCCATGAGACCGGGATAAACGTCCTGGGCCCGCTCCCCGAACCGCTCTTCAAATTCCTTTAGGGAAACGCCTTGGACCAGTCTGAGACCTACGTAAAAAAATTCCTCCTCCATGTCTTTTTTCGTCAGGATCTCCTGTTCCAGCCGCTTCCCCGGTTTCTCTCCCAGGTAGATCCCCAGATCCCGCTCATTGCAGAACCTGCATCCATTCACATAAGAGGAGGCTCCCAGTCCCAGCCCAAGGTAGGAAACCCCCGTCCAGTATCCGAGATTGTGACGGCATTCCATTCCAGGTCTGGCATAATTGGAGATCTCGTACCGTTCATAGCCCCGGTCCTTTAAAAACTCCCGGGTCCGGTGGTACATCTCCCGCTCCGCATCCTCATCCGGAAGGATCCCGTCCCCCCGCCCATTTCCATATGCTTCAAAAAAGGGGGTGCCTTCCTCGATGATCAGACTATACGCGGAAATATGCTCCGGGTCCAGGTCTGCTGTTTTTTTCAGCGTATCCATCCAGCTTTCCACCGTCTGTCCCGGCAGGGCGGACATGAGGTCCACATTGAGGTTGGAAAAACCGGCCTCCCTGGCCAGCCAGAAGCTTTCCATAAACCCCTCCCAGGTATGGATCCGTCCCAGGGCCTTTAATTCCCTGTTATCCGCCGACTGGAGGCCGAAGCTTAACCGGTTGATCCCGGCCTCCCGGTAGATCCGGAGCTTTTCCCGGTCCACGGTCCCAGGGTTGGCCTCCATGGAGATCTCCGCCGTTTCTTCTATATGAAAGGAGGCCCGCAGACAGTCGAAGAGCTCCTTCATCCACCGGGCCTTTAAAACAGACGGAGTGCCGCCTCCCACAAACACCGACGAAACCGGTGTATCATGAAAGCCGGCACTGACTGTCCTTATCTCTTCCATCAGCTTTTCCACATACCGCCTCTGGATCTCCTCCCCCTGGGGAAAGGAAAGAAAATCACAGTAGGCACATTTTTTTACACAGAACGGAATGTGTACATATAGTTCCATCGCTTCTCCGTCCTCCTAATCTGCCTCCGGCCCTGATGTCCCGCCGGATCTTTCTGTATGCTCCGAGAGCCATTTTTTTAAGAGCAGCAGCTCTCCTTCCTGTAAACAGAAGCCATCCGCCTGTGTTTTTGCTGCCTGGCAGGCCTTCTCCAGATCCATCCACCGGACAGATTCCACCTCATCGGCCTGGAGCTCCAGGCGTTCCGCCTCCACCGGCCTTCTGTAAACGTAGACCGCAGCCTTTTCGCGGTTGATAAAGGGCTTTCCGTAAAAGTCCCCCTCATACTGGCTCTCAAAAAAACCGGCAAATTCCAGTTCTTCCTCCGAAGCGGTAATTCCCAGCTCCTCCTTAAGCTCCCGTCTGGCTGACTGGAGGTATCCGTCTCCCGCCGGAATATGGCCGGCGCTGGAAATATCGTAGCAGCCCGCAAAGGAATCCTTCCTGCTGCTGCGCTTCTGGAGCAGCACCTCATGGCTGCCGTCTGGCTTTTCCCGGACCACCCACACATGGCTGGTCCTGTGATAATCGCCCCGTTCATGGACCATGGACCGCTCCCGCACCAGTCCCGAGGGCTCTCCGCCTTCATCCAGCACGTCCAGCAGCTCCATGGACTCTCCGTTTAGGACCGCCTCCGAAAGCCGGTTCCCATAATAATGAAGCTTTAAAGAAAAAAACGGCTCCCCTTCATCCATGAGCCTAAAAAAGATCCGGTCGCCTTCCCACAGGTTTAAACGGTCGATCTCCTCTTTTGGTACCCACTCCAGGGTCCCTTCATCGCAGGGGACCGGCTGGCCGGTGAACCCGTCAGCTGTATAGAGGAACATGTATTCCGCCTCCTGGTCATTAAACAGGAAGGTCACGATCCCCCTTAACTGGTAACTGGTAAG
>NZ_JAOQJF010000026.1:11089-46900 GCF_025567195.1 Alitiscatomonas aceti
CACCTGGCGCATCCGCTTCTTTCCTTCCTTCTGCTTTTCCAGAAGCTTCTTCTTACGGGAAATATCGCCGCCGTAGCACTTGGCCAGAACATCCTTGCGGACGGCCTTTACGGTCTCCCTGGCAATGATCTTGCCTCCCACAGCCGCCTGGATCGGGATCTCAAACAGATGTCTCGGGATCTCGTCCTTCAGCTTTTCGCACATTTTCCTTCCTCTCTCATAGGCAGAGCCCTCGAAGACGATGAAGGATAAAGCGTCCACCTCTTCCCGGTTGATGAGGATGTCCAGCTTCACAAGCTCCGACTGTTCATAGCCCTTCAGCTCGTAGTCAAAGGACGCGTAGCCTCTGGATCTGGATTTTAAGGCGTCGAAAAAGTCGTAAATGATCTCATTGAGAGGCAGCTCATATTTCAGAAGGGCCCTGGTGGCCTCAATATACTCCATCCCCAGGTATACGCCCCGGCGTTCCTGACAAAGCTGCATAATGGCACCCACAAATTCCGTGGTCACCATTACCTCCGCAGTGACCACCGGCTCCTCCATATATTCGATCTCCGAGGGATCCGGCATATTGGTGGGATTGGTCAGGTCGATGACCTCGCCGTTGGTCTTGTGGATCCGGTACACAACGCTGGGGGCCGTGGTCACCAGGTCCAGGTTGTATTCCCGCTCCAGCCGTTCCTGGATGATCTCCAGGTGGAGCAGGCCTAAGAAGCCGCAGCGGAAGCCAAAGCCCAGGGCCACCGAGGTCTCCGGCTCGAAAAACAGGGATGCGTCGTTTAGCTGGAGCTTTTCCAGGGCATCCCGCAGCTCCGGGTACTTGGCTCCGTCTGCCGGATACAGGCCGCAGTAGACCATGGGGGTCACTTTCTTATAGCCCGGAAGGGGTTCCTTACAGGGATTGGACCGGTCGGTGATGGTATCGCCCACCCGGGTATCCCGGACATTTTTGATGCTGGCAGTGATGTAGCCCACCATACCGGCGGACAGCTCCTCGCAGGGGATGAACTGGCCTGCGCCGAAGTACCCCACCTCCACCACGTCATAGGACGCGCCGGTGGCCATCATCTTAATGGGGGTGCCCCGTTTTACAGTTCCCTCCTTGATCCGGCAGAATACGATGACTCCCCGGTAGGAATCATAAACGGAGTCGAAGATCAGCGCCTGTAAGGGAGCCTCAGGATCTCCCTCCGGAGCCGGGATCTTTTCCACAATGGCCTCCAGCACATCCTCCACATTTAAACCGCTCTTGGCTGAGATCCTGGGAGCGTCGTGGGCCTCCAGGCCGATCACGTCCTCGATCTCCTCCGCCACCCGGTCGGGATCGGCGCTGGGAAGGTCGATCTTGTTGATCACCGGGAACACATCCAGATCGTGGTCCAGGGCCAGATACACGTTGGCCAGGGTCTGGGCCTCGATCCCCTGGGCCGCATCCACCACCAGGATGGCTCCGTCGCAGGCCGCCAGGCTCCGGGACACCTCGTAGTTAAAGTCCACGTGTCCGGGAGTATCAATAAGGTTGAAAATATATTCTTCTCCGTTTTTTGCTTTATATACCGTCCGCACGGCCTGGGACTTGATGGTGATGCCCCTCTCTCTCTCCAGATCCATATTGTCCAGGATCTGGGCCTGCATCTCCCTGCTGGTCAGCAGCCCTGTCATTTCGATGATCCTGTCCGCCAGCGTTGACTTGCCGTGGTCAATATGGGCAATGATGCAAAAGTTTCTGATTCTGCTCTGATCGACAGCCGTCATTTATGTTCCTCTTTTCTAAAATTTCTTACGCCAAATATACCATTTTTTCCGCATCCGCGCAAGGGTTTCCGCAGGATCCGGCATCCCTGGAGGCGGCTATTAAAACAGACAGAATATTTATTTGACATTCTTCTTACTTGGTTTTATCATAATAGTAAGATATCTTCATTTATTCTATACGAGGAGGATCGTCATGCACCCGAAAAAACTATCGTCAAAGAGCATGGACATGACCACCGGCTCCACCTGGAAGCTGCTGCTCTCCTTTGCCGTTCCGCTTCTCATCGGCAACCTGTTCCAGCAGCTTTACAATACGGTGGACAGCCTGGTGGTCGGAAATTTTGTGGGCACAGAAGCCCTGGCGGCCGTGGGCTCCACCACCAGCATCATCAACACCATGGTCATGTTCTTCAATGGAACGTCCATCGGCGCCAGCGTCATCATCAGCCGCCATTACGGGGCCCACGACGACAAAAAGCTCCATCTGGCCGTGGAGACCACCATCATGGTCACCTTTCTGGCCAGCATCCTGTTTACGGTCCTGGGTATTTTCCTGGCCCCCCTCATGCTCCGGTTCATGTCCACGCCAGACGACGTCCTGGAGTCAGCCTCGGTGTATCTCCGGATCTATTTTTCCGGTATCGCCGGCCTGCTGGTCTATAATATGGGAAGCGCCGTGCTCCGGGCCGTGGGCGATACGAAACGGCCGCTGCTGTTCCTCTGCTTTTCCAGTATCCTCAATACAGTGCTGGACCTGGTATTCGTGATCGTGTTCCATCTGGGCATCGCCGGTGTGGCCTATGCCACCATCATTTCCCAGTTCCTGTCGGCGGCCCTGGTCCTTGCGGTGCTGACCATGGACGACGGCGGCTACCGTCTGGTGTGGAAAGACCTTTCTGTGGATAAAAACACCTTAAAGCAGATCCTTTCCATCGGCCTGCCCGCTGGTCTCCAGCAGTCCCTTACCAGCTTTTCCAACGTGTACGTCCAGTCCTATATCAACTATTTCGGCTCCGCCTGCATGGCTGGATGGAGCTGTTATACGAAGATCGACCAATTTATCTTCCTGCCGCTCCAGAGCATGAACCAGGCAGCCACCACCTTCGTGAGCCAGAATATCGGAGCCAGGAACATCCCCCGGGCCAAGCGGGGCTCCCTGACGGCCTTTTATATGTCCACTGCCATCACCATCGCCATGGCCTCGGTGCTCTGGCTTACGGCCGGACAGTTTGTGGCCATGTTCAACCAGGATCCAGAGGTGATCCGTTATGGGACCCTGTTCATCCGTACCAACAGTACCCTGACCTTCACCTGCTGCGCCACACAGATCTTTTCCGGATCTCTGCGGGGAGCCGGGGATTCCAGGACTCCCATGTTCATCATGCTCTTTTCCTATGTGCTGTTCCGGCAGATCTACCTGTTCGTTATCACACAATTCATCAACACTCCGGCCGTGGTGGGCTTCGGCTATCCCCTGGGCTGGATGATGTGCTCTCTCCTCACCGCCCTCTTTTATTTCTTTGGCGGCTGGGAAAAACGGATCCACTGATTCAGCTTCCCCTAAGCACCTGGTCCAGGATATGGGCCAGGGGCTCCATGGCATTTCTCGCTTCTTCATACGTGTTCGTCTGAGCGCCCACCTCAATGAGGGCCGAGCGCGCCCGGACGTGCTGGTTATACCGCAGTCCCTTGAGATAGATCTTTCTCGTAAATCCCGGATACATTCCCGCAGCCTTAAGCTGCATCTGAAAACTGAACGCCAAGTTGGCCTCCCGGTTGGGATTTGGCAGATATTCGATGGGACCGTCCGGCGTCTGGGATGTTCCGTTGAAAAACATGATCTTTGCCGTGGGCTTCCCATTGATCTCCGTCACCAGGCGGGTCCCCTCAGCCACCCCGTCCCGGTGGAGATCCAGCACCACCTCAATGGAAGGATATTTCTGCAGGATCCCCTGGATCCCCTCCAGGGCATATGTATAGGCCCGGCTCCGGTCCAGCTTCCCGTCCCGGTAGTCATAAACGCCGTCGTCATGGATCACAGAATATCCCTTCCCCTCCAGAAGCTCTGAAAGGTATGCGCCTACTCCAGTGATGGTGGCCTCCGGATTTTCCGGATAATCGGAAAAGGTCTCCTGGGAATGGGTGTGATAGATCAGGATCTGCGGTTCCTTTGGAGCCATCTGCGCCGTGCTGCCGTCCTGTCCATTCCCCAGGTCCAGGGAAAGATCCATAGACAGAAAATGCTCCGCGTCCATAAGCTCCCGGCCTGCGGTCGTGGTGGGATGGATGCTGTAAAAATTCTGCATCATATAGTCATAATCTGCCAGCTTTTCCATGTGGATCCCCAGCCCTGGAAAACGGCCTCCCGCCGTCCCGGCCAGGGCCTGGGAAGAACCGGCAGCCTCACCTTCCTCTGGACTGGCTTCCCCGTTTCCCTGGACCTGGCCGGGGGCTTCATGGGTCTGTCCGGCACCTTCGGCTCCCGCCTGGTCTGCATCTTTCGGCCTCCCGGCTTCTTCCCGTCTCCCGGTCTCTCCGGTCTCCTGCTGAGCTCCTTTGCCGGGATCTGCTCCCTCTCTCCGGGCCGTCATCTTTTCATAGGCCGGATCTGCCGCCGGTGCCGTTTCCGTCTCCATGGATCCCAGATAGGAAAACAGAACCGGCTCCAGCGCTGCCGGACCGCTTCTTCCCTTCTGTCTCCCTGCCGCCGGGATCCATTCCTTCATCACAGTCCGGGCCATGGAAAGGCCGTACTGGTCTCCGTATCTGGAGACTGCCGCCCCCAGCCAGTCCCGGCTTCCCACTGCCAGGGCCGCCATGAGGAAAAGGACTGCTGCGGCCACAAAAAACGGGCGGTCTGCCCGTATGGCCCGTTTGATATAATACCATCTGCGTCTCATGGCTGCCGCCCGTTTTTCCTTCTTTCTTTTATTCTATGAGGGACGCCCTCCCTTCATCACCAGAAAACAGCCGTCACCCGTTCCCTCCAAACAGGGCCATGTGGATGGCCTCGGAGATGGTAAAGCTGAGATTCTCCACCCGCTCATCGATGTTGTGGGGCGTCACGTACATGGGGCCGATCTGGGGCTCCAGCACCTCCCGGATCAGCTGGTACTGGTCCCTGCCGTCCATGTGCTCCACCATATCCCCATATCCGGCTTCCCCGCCCTCCTTCAGGGCCGCCACCAGGGCTCCCACCGTGTCGTGGACAATGGCCGCAGCCCCCACCACCGTAGGCACGCCGATGGCGATCACCGGCACTCCCAGAGTCTCCCGGGTCAGGCTGTTCCTGTGGTTTCCCACGCCGGAGCCCGGATGGATCCCGGCATCGGAAAGCTGGATCGTAACGCCCAGCCGCCGGACACTTCGGGCCGCCAGGGCGTCCACCGCCAAAACTGCATCCGGTCTCGTCTCCGCGATCACTCCCTTCAGGATCTCCGCCGTCTCCATCCCCGTCTGGGCCATGACGCCGGGAATGATCCCGCTCAGGGCCGGATATTTTTTTCCTCCCGCAAATTCCTCCCCACAGCCGCCGGTGAGATGCCGGGTCATCTGGAGATGCTTCAGCACCAAAGGCCCCAGGGCGTCGGGTGTGGCGTTCTCATTTCCCAGCCCCACCGCCAGTATGGACGGAGCTCTTCCATTTCCGCCTGTTCCGATCTGATGAAGGGCCAGAAGACCAGAGATCCTGGCCGCCAGCTCCTCGGATACCTCCCGGTGGAAATCTTCATCCCGCTCCGCCAGGGCCAATGCCTCCAGCGTCACATAGGTCCCCATGGGCTTTCCCATGTTCCCAGCCCCCTCCTCTGTCTTTATGACCACCTCCGTCAGATGGATGCCCGCCTCTTCCTTTTCCCATTCTCTGAGAGACACGCCGGGGATCTCTCCTCCGTCGCCCGGGAAGCTTTCCCTTTCCTCCACTGCCAGGTCGGTGTATATGCTTTTTTTCCACTGTTCCATGACCGATCTCTCCTTTTTCCGTTCTTCCTGCGGGCCGGTCGGAAATTTTTCTCCGCAAAAGCCCCGCTCACTTCTGGATCATGTTCCTGCGTCTGAATACCACAATCTTTTTCTATTTTTCCTCGAAAAATACATTTTATGTATTGACATCCCGGGAATAATCCGATAGAATACAAGAGTATGTTTACATTGAACTGTCCGTGTCCAGACTTTGATGCAAAACAAACAGCGAATATTTTTTAATCATAGTGGAGGTGTACAGATTGGCTAATATCAAATCTGCAAAGAAAAGAATCTTAGTAGCTGAAACAAAGGCTGCCAGAAACAAAGCGATCAGATCTAAGGTAAAAACTTATGTGAAAAAGGTTGAAGCTGCAATTACCGCCGGTGACAAGGCTGCTGCACAGGCTGCGCTCATTGCTGCTACAAGCGAAATCGACAAGGCTACTTCCAAGGGCGTATATCACAAGAATACTGCTTCCAGAAAAGTATCCCGTTTGTCCAAAGCTGTAAGCGCTATGGCTTAATAAGAAGGCTGGATATCTTAATTTATAAATTCGTAAAGTAAAAACGCTTTTCCGTGTGGTGTGTCGGAAAAGCGTTTTTTTATTGCTTTTTTCTATGTCCTCCGCGCGATCAGAAGCTCCACCGCCAGGCGGTCTGACAGACGGCCGGTCTTCACCGCCTCCTCTGTCTCCACGCAGAGCGTGACCCAGGAAAGGATCTGATCTCTTGTGAAGGCCCTGGCCTGGGCCGTAAGCTTTCCCACGGCAAAGGGAGGCACCTTAAGGGCCGAGGCCATGGCCCCCTTATCCTTTCCCGCGGCAGTCAGCTCCTTGATCTGCAGGAGCTGGTTGAACTGCCTGGCAATGAGGAACAGGATCCGCATGGGCGGCTCCTTTAAGGTCAGGAGGTCCTCATAAAGGTCCATGGCCTTCTTCGTGTTCCCGGCTACAATGGCCGCCACCATATCAAAGACCCGGCTGGTCACATGGACCGTTCCCACTGCGTCCACGTCCTCTTTTGTGATCACGTCCCGGCCCATGGTATAGCATACCAGCTTTTCCAGCTCCATCCGGATGTTTTCCATATCATCCCCGGTGCGCTCCAGGAAGTATTCCATCACCGGACGGCTGATCTTTCTTCCGTCCCGGCCCAGGATCCCGGCGGCCCACCGCATGAGCTGGGCCGTATCCTGCTTATTGAGCTCCGCCGCGTAGCCCAGCTCCTTTACCCTTTTATAGAGCCGGTTCCTCTTATCCACCTCGCTCTCGGCAAAGACCAGACAGGTGGTATCCGGCATCTGGGGCAGGTACGCCGCCAACTCCTCCTGGGCGCTCTTAAAAAAGCCGCTGCCGTCCACCAGGATCAGCCGCCGGTCTGCAAAAAACGGCATGGTATCCGCCAGGCTGATGATCTCCTTCACATCTGGGTTTTTTCCCTCAAAATAGTTGAAGTTCATGGTATCGCCGCCGGTGATGGCCTCCCGCAGCTTCTTTTTATAGCTGCCCACCAGAAACGGCTCGTCCCCGTAGAGCAGATAGATCTTTTTAAAGGATTTCTCTTTTATATCCTGATTCAGTGTCTGCATGGCATACTTCCTTCATCTTCTTACTGGCCCGGCTGCTCCCGGACTCCCGTGACCGTCTGACGGATGATGCTTTCCATCATTTCCATGCTCAGCTGGCCTGCGGCATAGCCGAATACATTTCCATCCCGGTCGATCATAAAGGTGGTGGGGTAGGAAAAAACGCCGTATGTCATAAACAGCTCTCCGCCTTCGTCCATGACCACCGGGTAGGTATAACCGTTTTCCTCCAGGAACTGGGCGATCTCCTCCCTGGAGCCCTCGTCTCCATAATCCGGAGCCGCAACTCCCAGGATCACCACCTCTGGATCCTCCTCCGCCTGGTATCTCTCATAAAGCTTCTGGATATCCGGCATCTCCCGCCTGCAGGGCGGGCACCAGGTGGCCCAGAAGTTTAAAAATACTGTCTTTCCCTTATAATCTGAAAGGGTATGGGAATTTCCAAACTGGTCCGTAAGGGTAAAATCCACCGACGGAAGCGTATCTGCACCGGCTCCAGAGCCTTCCCCGGCCGTTTCCTCCGGGCCTTTTGCTGCCACCGTCTCTCCGGCGCTCTCCAGGGTCTCCCCGGTCTCCGGTCCATCCCCCGGCTTTCCGGTTCCCCCAGCCGTCTCTCCGGCTGCCCCTGGATCTGTCGTTTCTCCAGCCTCCTCCTGCTCTTTGCCGGCGGTCCCGGCTCCGGTCTGGGGACTGGAAAGATATCCGGTGATGGAATTCATCTTTCCCGTAAACATCATCACGCCCATGAGGATCATCAGCACGGCTCCGGCCCTGGCTGCATAGGTGACCACATTCCCATGGCGTTTGAACACGTCCAGAAGCGTGGTGGAAAACATCCCCACTGCCAGGAATGGAAGGACGAACCCGGCCGTATAGACTCCGATCAGGAGAAAGCCCCTGGCCTGGGTGGCCGCCGACGCTGCCATCAAAAGAACGCTAGCCAGAGCCGGTCCCACACAGGGCGTCCATGCAAAGCTGAAGGTAAAGCCCAGCAGAAAGGCTGTTACAGGAGACATGGCAGCGGTTCCCACAGAAAACGGCAGCCGGTGCTCCCTGGAAAGGAGCCTGGATGGTCCGAAGATCCCCAGCTGGTAAAGGCCGAAGCCAGCAACAAAAATCCCTCCGATCCTGGCGAACATGGCCTGGTTCCCCTTAAAGAACCGGCCCAGGGCCGAGCCTCCCAGCCCCAGGATAAAAAATGCCGAGCTGACCCCCAGCACAAAAAATACGGTGTGGAGCATCACTTTCTTCCGCTCATATGTGATCCGTCCGTCCTCTCCGCGCCTTGCGGTCCCTCCGGACAGATATCCGATATAAAGGGGCAGGAGCGGCAGTACGCACGGCGAGAAAAAGCTCAGCAGTCCCTGTAAAAATACAGTCAGCACCGGCACGCTGATGTCCATTGAAAATCCCATGATCTTTCCTCCATAAATAATATGATATCCACAGGGGCAGAGAACTTCCACCCCCGATGTCATGATATTAAAGATATCAGATACCCTTCCGGCTGTCAAGATATCCGGAAATATCCATGGTACGGCCATCGGTCCAGACCATAACGGCTCCCCGCTCCCGGGTGTCCCAGATCCAGGCTCCCTGTTCCCTAAGGGCCTTTACGACCTCCGGAGACGGATGGCCGTACCGGTTCTCCCGGCCGCAGGAGAGTACCGCAAAGGCCGGATCCACAGCCTTCAGAAACTCCTGGCCGGAGGAGGTTCCCGATCCGTGATGGGCGGCCTTCAGCACCGTCACCGGGGCCAGCAGGCCGTCCTCCCTCATCTTTTCCTCCCCCTCCTTTCCCACATCCCCCGTCAGCAGCAGACGAAAATCCCCATACTGGATCTCTGCCACCAGCGATTCATCGTTCCGGTCCCCATAGTCCCCTCCCTCCGGCGGCGAAAGGCAGCGGATCGAAACCTCCGGTCCCAGGATCCCGGAAAACTCATCTCCCCGTTTTCCGTAGACCACCGGGATCCCGCGGCTGTCTGCCAGGCAGGCCAGCTCTGCATAAACATCCTTTCCCTTTCCCGGCTCCGGCATCACCAGCGTGCCGATGCGGATCCCGCAGCCCGGCTCCTCCAGCGCATACCGGATCCCGCTTATGTGATCCCAGTCTCCATGGCTGATGAATACTGTATCCAGCCGGTCCACGCCCCGGCTTTTTAAAAAGGGCACCAGACAGTCCTTTCCCAGTTCCTTTTCCTGGCTGCTGCCGCAGTCCATCAGCATGGTCCTTCCTCCGCAGGACAGAAAGATCCCATCCCCCTGGCCCACATCCAGAAATACGGCAGACAGCCCATTCCGGGGCGGCGAAAAAAAGAAAAACACGCTCCCGGCCCAGAAAAGACACAGGATCAGGAAAGCCTGGGGCCGGCTCCGCCTCTGTTCCAGGATCCGGGAAGCCAGAAGGATCCCCAGAAAAGCTCCGGCCAGAAACAGGACCATGGCCGCCAGAGACGGCCGCCCAACCACCAGGCTGGCCCCTGGAAGCCTCTGTGTCCCCTCTCCCATGGCCTTATAAAGTCCCAGGATATAGTGGGCCCCTCCCAGAAGGGCGGCTCCCGCCTTCATGGAAAATAAGGAAGCCGCCAGTCCCAGCAGGCCAGAAACCACCACATACGTCATCAGAGGGATCACTAACAGATTCAGAAAGATCCCGTATAGCGGAAGCTCAAAGGAGTGATACAGGACAGCGGGAGCCGTGGCCGCCTGGATAGAGGCGCTCACAAGAAGCGTCTGGAATAAGCCGCGGGCTTTAAAGCGCCGGATGAGGAAACCGCCGGGAAAGGCCACGGCTCCTGCTGCAAGAAAGGAAAGCTGGAAGGACGCCTGGGTCAGGAGACAGGGCCGGGACCACAAAAGCGCCAGGGCTGGAATACACAAGGCTGACATAAGGTCATAGGTCCGGCCCAGAAATGCTGCAAGAAAGGAGAGCCCGCACATGGCCGCAGCCCGCACCACCGACGGCCCGAAGCCGGTCATGAGCCCATAGCAGAACAGAAAGGCTCCCGCTGCCCCGCCGGCCGCCGCAAACCCAAAGCCGCACCTTCTTAAGGCCTTCCATAGTCCAAGTCCAAGGATGGACACATGGAGACCGCTGATGGCCAGCACATGAGAGATCCCGTTTTTCCGGTATAACTCGTAAAGCGCCTGGTCCATATCCGACCGGTCTCCCAGAAGCACTGCCTTCAGGATCCCTCCGTCTGTGCCGGAGGCCAGCTGGTCCAGACGTCCTTCCAGCCGGAGCCGTATCTGGCGGATTCCCTCCCGGAACCGGCTGTATCCAGGGCCCGCCGGTGCAGCCCAGTCTGCCCGGAAGATCCCGCCGATCCCCTTCGCCCGGCAGAAGGACCTGTGATCGAAGCCGCCTGGATTCCGTTCCGGCTCCGGAGCCTCCATGGTCCCCTCTGCCCGGATCCTCATTCCTATTTTCAGTCCATCTGCCCGATCCGTATAGCAGTACATGCGCCGGGGGATCCTGCGGGCTTCCGGTCCGTACTCCTCACAGTCGGATACCATTAGCCGGTATCCGTAGTCTGTCTCTCCAATCTCCTCCACCTGGCCTTTTATGACCAGGGACTCCTCTCCCCGCTCTGCAGCCGCCTGCTCCTCCAGGACCCGCTCCCGCATCTCCAGCTTCATGCGGCCAAAGCCCAGAAGGATACATCCGGCCGCTGCCAGTCCATACCGGAGCCATGGTCCCGCCTTTCCATGTAAAAAAAGAGCCGGCGTCCCGCTTCCGCCCCCTGCCGCTCCCCTCCGGAAGCTTCCGGACAGGACGCAGCAAAGGACGGCCAGCATGGCTGCCAGCCAGAAAAACCCCTGGTCTGCTGTAAGAAAAAGGGCCATCGTCTCTCCAAGTACCAGTCCCCCCGTTGCATACAGCAAAGGCCTGTTAATTTTTTTCTCCTCCCTCCATGTATTCAAAATTTCTCTCAAACACCGTATTTAAAGGGATCTTGTCGCGGAAGACCGCGTCCTGGGAGCCATTGATGCGGATCTGCACCCGGCTGACCGTGGGAAGTTCTGAAAGTGAATTCACAATCGAATAAATGGGAATATATTCCCTCACCTCCAGGCTATTGTTCAAAAATGCGGAATCCAGATTGATGGAGCAGACGGATTCACTCACCATCACGTTTAAAAGCTTCATATCCGGAGGAAGCGTCGGATATGAATCCGGCTCCCTGGGCCCCTCGATCAGCTGCTCCACTATGAGCTTTTCCAGGGAAGTGTTGGTATTGCGCATCACCTCCCGTTTTTCCTCCACCAGCCCGTCTCCGGCAGCATTGGAAAAATACAGGGTCAGCTCCGTTTTCTCAAAGCTGTTCACATCCCGGATCCCCTCAACAAAATCTGAGGCCGAAAGCATCCCCACAGGATTTCCTGTGCCGTCCACAATGGGCTGCTCGGCACAGTAAATACTCAGATAGTCAATGCCCTGGATCTGGGTCAGCGTTTTCGTAAGGGCCGCCCGGCACAGGATCTCCCGTACTGAATCCATCAGCGCATAATTGGCATCCACAAACAGATACAGCACATTTTCTTCGATCCGGAAGGTAATGGTCTCCACCCGCTCTGGAATGGCGCTCTGACAGTCCAGCTCTGCCGGGACTGTTTCCATTCTGGAAAGAAGCTCCTGGACCAGCGCTTCCTGGTCCGTTCCTTCCATCCCGATGCTGTTCCCCACCAGCTTAAGTCCCGGGGAATCCAGATAATATACCGTATACTCCGGCACTCCCTCCGGTATTTCATCCGTCCGCCTGCAGCCGCCGCACAGAGCCAGCAGGACTGCCAGAAGGGAAACCGCAAAAAATATCCTTAACTGCTTCATGGCTTCTCCTTTCCTGTGGACGGGATGTACATCAGCGGGATCTTCACCGTAAAGGTGGTGCCGATGTCCTCCTTGCTCTCCACCTGGATGGACCCATGGTGCATAAAGATCACGCTTTTGGTGATTGCAAGTCCCAGGCCTGTGCCGCCGGTCTCCCGGGATCTGGCCTTATCCACCCGGTAGAACCGCTCGAATACCCGCTCCTTATATTCCTCCGGGATACCGATGCCGGAATCCGAGACCTTGATATAAAAGAACTTGTGGTCCGCGTCCAGAGTGACCCGCACCCATCCGTCCTCCCGGTTGTATTTGACTGCATTTTCCACCAGATTGTTGACGGCCAGGGAAAACTTCACCTCATCGATATCCGCCGTTACCTCCCGGATACTCTCGAAGATCAGCTCAATGTTCCGCCGTCTGGCAATGGGACGGAGCCGTTTTAAGATCATCTCCACCAGAGCGTTGATATTGGTCTGGGTAATATTGATCTCTGCTGAGGATTTATCCATACGCACCAGAGTCAGAAGATCATCGATGATCTTGCTCTCCCGGTCGATCTCATCGGAAATATCGCCCATAAATTCCTGGTACAGCTCTTTAGGGACCTCATCCATGCTCATAAGTGAATCGGCCAGAACGCGGATGGAGGTGATCGGCGTTTTCAGCTCGTGGGATACATTGGATACGAATTCCTGCCTGGACTGGTCCACAGCCTTCAGGCTCTGGAGGGTCTTGTTGATGGCCTTGGAGATCTGCTTTGTCTCCCGGTAGGATTCCTCCGCAATATCTTCATCCAGCCCCCCCTCTGCCACCCGGTCCAGGAATTTCACAATGGCCCGGAAGGGCTTCACGAAAAATCCGACGGCAAAGAACGCCAGGATCAGGCAGAGGATGAACACCGTAAGCTGATACAGGGATGCCTTATCCAGAAGCGCCTCCTCCATATTGAACATGCTTTCTGTGGATACCGTCACCAGCATGACGCCCGCCGTTTTCGGACTCTTCCTGGCATCCGCCGTCTGGACCGTATCCGCAATGGGCACCGCCAGGATAAAATAATGCTTTTCCGTATCATACCGGCTGGTGGTCTCGCCCTGGAAGCAGCGCAGTGTCTCGTCGGAAATACAGATCTTTCCCTCTGCCAGGGAAAACGTATCCTTCACGATCCGGAAGCCGGAGTTTACAATGAGGATCCGGCCATTGAAGATATCGGCCAGCATGGACAGCTCCGTATCCGTTCCCGACGTATCCACGCCGGAATTGCCTAGATATCCGTTTCTGGACATTTTATTGCTCAGGATCTGGCACTGGTTCTGCACGTCGATGATCCGACGCTCCACCTGCATCTGCCTGGAGGACTGGGCTATGAGCCGTCCCTGGATAAGCAGCGGGATCATACAGGCCGCCACCACGAACAGCAGCATGGGAACCCTTATGCTGGGCGTATGCTTATGATAAAATTCCCCGATCCTGCTTCTGATCCACTTCATATTCCTCTACCATCTTTCTCGTGGCGGTCACCGCCAGGCTTCCCGGTCCGATATGACAGGAGATGCTTAGGGAAAGCGGCGCCACAATAATATCGGCACTGGGATATTTTTCCTGTAATTCTTTCCGGAACTCCTCCGCCGCCTCTGCGTTCTGTGTATGGGCAATGGCCAGATGCGAATACTGGCACTGGCTGTCGCCGAGCCTGGTCTCCAGTTCCTTCTGGATGGAATTCAGCATCAGCGTCCTGGCCTGCTTCATGGTCCTGGCCTTGGCAAAGGCATCCAGCTTCTCACCCAGGATGATGAGCACCGGCTTGATCTTTAAAAGAGTTCCCAGAGCTGCTGCCGCCGGGGTGATCCGCCCGCCCTTTTTTAAGTATTTAAGCGTATCCACTGTGATAAAGATCACCGAATCGCCCTTTGTCTCCTCCAGACGCTCCTTGATCCTTGCTCCGTCAGCCCCCTGGGCGGCCAGCATCAGCGCATCCTTCACCGACTGGTACTGGGTCACGGAGACCCTCTGGTTGTCCACCACAAATACCTTTCCCTCATAGGCCTCGTCCATGGATAAGGCCATGGCCGTTTCACAGGAGCTGGAAAGCCCGCTGGACATTGGGATGTGGACCACCTGATCGTACTCCTTTAAAAGCCGGTCCCAGAGACCGGTCACATCAGCCGGGGACGGCTGGGAGGTGGAAATATCCGCATCCCCCTTTAACCGGCCGTAAAATTCCTCCTGTGTCAAGGTTATATCTTCAAAATATGTTTCTCCATCGATCATAAACGGCATGGGAAGGACCGTGATCCCCATTTCCTCTGCCTGTTTCTGCGTAATTCCGCTGTTGCTGTCAGTCACAACCGCAATCTTCATACATGGACCCCTTTCTAAAAATTTTTATACCCTCCCATTTTACCCGATTTCCCCGAGAAATGGAAGCACAAAACCAGAGAAAGTATAGACCTTTTTTTGTTTTTATTATATAATGAACTTTAACCAGCAGAAAGGAAGTTCATCATTATGCCATACTGTCCAAAATGCGATATGGAATTTGTGGAGGGTGTCACCGTATGCACCGACTGCGGCGGTCCCCTTGTGGAATCCAGGGAAGCAGCCCAGGCCCAGAAGGCGGCTGAAAAGGAAAAACTGGAGCAGGAAATGCGCCTCCGGTATGAAGAGATGCAGAAAGCGGCAAAAGAAATGGAAAAACAGCCGGCCAGGCAGCCGGTTGGTACCTATGTGAAAAAAGAGCAGCGCTATGAGGATATGAATTCCTCTGCCTCCGCCTTTTTCCTGGTGGGCGGCGTACTGGCCTTGATCGCTGCTGTGAGTCTCCTGGGGTATCTGCCCCTGCCTCTTTACGGCGTTTCCCGCATCCTCTTCCACGTCCTTCTGATCCTCATGGCCGCCGGCTCCATCGCCGTGGCCGTATCCTCGAAAAAATCTGCGGCCCGGTTAAAGGTCCAGGCAGCGGATGAGGAAAAAGAAACGGAGGATATCCTCCAGTGGTTTTTAAAGACCTACTCTGCCAGAGGGCTGGACGACCAGCTTCTGATGGAGGATCCGGAGCTTTCCGGGGAAGAGCTGGAGCTGAAGCGGTTTGAACTGATCCAGGATTACCTGGTGACTGGAAGGGATCTGCCGGACCAGTCCTATGCAGACGCCCTCTGTGACATGATCTACGAACGCCTTTACGGAAAAGCCTGATACATACCGCAGTCTCCGGGAGCTGCTGCAAAAGGAAACCTTAGAAACCTCTTTTGCAGCAGCTCCCTCTTTCTATTCATACCGGACGATCTCTTTCTTTAGCCGCTTCATGATCTTCTTTTCCAGTCTGGAAATGTAGGACTGGGAGATCCCCATAAGATCCGCCACCTCTTTCTGGGTCATCTCCATGCCGTCGGGCTGCTTTAAGCCGAACCGCAGCTCCACGATCTTCTTTTCCCTGGGGTTCAGATGGTCGATGGCATTCTTTAAAAGATCCTTTTCGATCTCGTCCTCAATGTCCTTATAGATCACATCCTCGTCTGTTCCCAGAATATCCGAAAGGAGCAGCTCGTTCCCATCCCAGTCCACATTAAGAGGCTCGTCGATGGAAACCTCCAGCTTCGTCTTACTGGTCCGCCTTAAATACATGAGGATCTCATTTTCAATGCATCTGGATGCATACGTGGCCAGCTTGATATTTTTCGCCGGATCAAAGGTATTGATGGCCTTGATGAGCCCGATGGTCCCGATGGAGATCAGATCCTCCACCCCAACGCTGGTATTATCGAATTTTTTCGCTATGTAGACCACCAGCCGCAGATTATGTTCGATGAGCCGGGATCTGGCTTCCTTTTCCTCCTCAGTCCCAAGGCAGGCCAGAGTCCTGGTCTCCTCCTCCAGGGTCAGAGGCGCCGGCAGGACGTCGGCTCCGCCGATATAATGGATCTCTCCCTGGTTCTGCATGAGTATCGTGCGAAAGGTCGCCGTCTTTTTCAGCCTGAAGCGGCTGGGCACTGAGATTTTTATGATCATCTTCATTCCTCCTTAAACCACAAATTGCTCCGGGATCAGCATGGTAAAACCGCCGTCCCCCGACAGCGGCTCTCTGGCCACCGCCACCACCGGTCTCTGGATCTCCACCGTCCTTTTTTCCCATACGATCTCCATTTTCTCGAATATCACGGCCGGAAGCAGACCTGCCCGGGTCCCCACGGCCCGGTAGGGGATATAGACCACACCGTCCACCGAATCGCAGAAGCCCTTCAGGTCCCCGATGTATACCACGCTTACTGGCTTTCCGGAGACTGGCTCCCGGAGCCGGTTTCCCGAATCTGCCAGGGCCTTGAACTCTCTCTGCTCTCCCCTGTAAAAAAGCCTCACCAGAAACCGCTCCCTCCCCCGTTCCTTTTCCCTTAAAGCCATCTTAAAAAAGAGTCCCGCCATGACCGCCGCTCCAGAAGCCGCCGCCAGGCTTTCCCAATCCGTTAGCCAGAATATCTCTTTTAAGGAAAACAGGCTCCCTCCCAGGATACAGGCCGCCCCCAGCAGAAGCCCGTCAGCCTTTAAGAGCTCTCCAGGCGTCCCTGGAGAAAAAGCCATCCAGCACATGAGGCTTCCGATCCCGGCTGCCGCCAGAAAAAGCTCTGCCGCTGCCGGAAGGACAGGAAACACAGCAAGGACGCAGTTGCAGACGCTTCCGGCTGCCGCTGCAGCCAGAAATCCCGGGACCCGCACCGGCATCCTCCCTAAACAGGAGGCCAGATACAGGGCCAGAAGATCCAGGAAGAAGACCCAGAGGAAAAATAAGTCCAGATAAAACTCATATTCCAAAGGCGCTCCCTCCTTTTTTGCAGAAGGTCCGCAGCCATAAAGCCATAAAGCGGCTGCGGCAGAACTTATTATAGCCCTGCCTTCCCACATATTTTGTCAGATCCTCTGAAAAAGCCTTATTATTTATCGCCTTTTTTCTTCATTTCCCGCGAAAGCCAGAGTGAAGCCGCCGCGTTTTCTCTTTTGCTGGAAATACCGACAGAACAGTCAGATGTCTTTGAATTTTGCAAGAAAGGAATTTATATTTATTCTGCTCTTTTATATTTGGATTTTTATGACGAATCCGTCTGTGAACTGGTAAGATCAAAGGAGACGCGGCGCCGCTGAAAGCTGCGGCGCCTGTCACATTCTGAAAAGTTAGAATCTATCTGCGGTTCTTTAAGAAGTCCGGAATATTGATCTGTGTCTCTTTGTGAGCCGGACGGTAAACCGGTGTGCTGTTGGGGATATTTAACTGGGGAGCGGCTGCGGCTGCGGCCTCCCCGGCTGCCGGCGCAGCAGTCCTCGGCATGGGAGATACCGGTTTCTGGACAGAGGGAGCCGGTACCTTCTGCTTATAATTGGTGAAATCCTTCATGGCCCGTTCCACAGGAGTATTGGCTCCGTGGGCGTCCAGTCCGGTGGCGATCACGGTGATCGTAGCCTCGTCCTCGGCATTTTCATCATACATGGCGCCGAAAATGATATTGGCATCGTCACCGGCCAGCTCCTGAACGTAGCTGGCAGCCTCGTTGGCCTCGATCAGGCTGATATCGCCGGAAATATTGATGATCACATGGGAAGCGCCTTCAATGGTAGTCTCAAGGAGCGGGCTGGATACGGCCTGCTTCACTGCCTCTAAGGCCTTGTCATCGCCCTTGGCCTTACCGATACCGATATGGGCGATTCCCTTGTCCGTCATAACGGTCTGGACATCAGCGAAGTCCAGGTTGATGAGGCCGGGAACGTTGATCAGATCTGTGATCCCCTGTACGGCCTGCTGGAGCACCTCATCGGCCTTCTTTAAAGCATCCGGCATGGTTGTCCGCCTGTCAACGATCTCCAGAAGACGGTCATTGGGGATCACGATCAGGGTATCCACTGCATTTTTCAGGTTTTCAATTCCCTCCAGGGCATTGTTCATACGCTGCTTTGCCTCAAAGCGGAAGGGCTTTGTCACAACGCCGACTGTAAGGATCCCCATATCCTTGGCGATCCTGGCGATCACAGGAGCCGCGCCCGTACCGGTGCCGCCGCCCATACCGCAGGTAACGAATACCATATCCGCACCCTTCATGGCCTGCGCCAGCTCCTCCTGGCTCTCCTCGGCAGCCTTTTCACCGATCTCCGGCTTTGCGCCTGCGCCCAGCCCCTTTGTGAGCTTCTCGCCGATCTGCATGGCCGTGGGG
Source organism: Alitiscatomonas aceti (assembly GCF_025567195.1). NCBI lineage: Bacteria > Bacillati > Bacillota > Clostridia > Lachnospirales > Lachnospiraceae > Alitiscatomonas > Alitiscatomonas aceti. The sequence goes on from NZ_JAOQJF010000026.1 coordinate 29,421, forward strand.
GCCTTACAGAACTGGAGCGCCTGCTTATCGGTATTGATCCCGATGAATTCTACTCCCAGGATATTCTCTTCCACCATGCGGTTTACTGCGTTATTTCCGGCGCCGCCGACACCGATCACAAGAATCCTTGCGGCATTCTCTGCCTCATTTATTTTTATTTCTAACAAGAACGTCTCCTCCTTTTAAACTTCCACTGCGTTTCTTTTGCGGAAATAGTCCAAATTAATCTAACATATATCATATTTGATTTTTGAAAAAATATCAACTATTATTTTCACAAACTTTATTTCTTTTTGAAGGTATATGTGGGCGTACTGTTGGTTTCGTCATAGGTATCCAGATACAGGGTGCCGGAAAGCCCGGAAAGCTCCGGAAGGATGCCGGAAAGCTCCGTTACCTTTCCGTCCAGATCTTCAGAATCCCCCAGCTCCACCACCACATCGCCGATATGGAGCCGGATCTCCCCGGCTCCTGCCATGGAGCTGTGATAATCCACCTTGTCCACCTTCACCTCATGGACCGACAGCACCTGGGTCAGATTTAAGATCTCCCCAAAGGTATCGGGATCTGCCACAGGAAGGGGCTGGTGCAGGATAATATGGCCGAAATCCAGTCCTGTGATCCACGGCACGCCTGGAAGCTGCTCCACAGAGCTCTCCACGATGATGCCGTCCTTATCGAAATACATATAGCTGCTCATATACGAAACGTAGCCTACCACGCTCTTTTCAAAGACCACGATCTCGATCTTTGTGGGGCTCTTGAATTCGATCTTATATTCCTCGATGAACGGGATGGATTTATGCTCCCTGAACCGGTTCTCGTAATAACAGAACGCCGAATTTCTGGACCATTTTCCGCCAAGGACCAGATCGATGACCTGCTCCTCTGTATAGTGGCTGTTTCCCGTGACCTTGATCTCCTTAATGCGGACTGCAAAAACAAGGGCAGCCAGAAGGAGCAGGATCCCAAGAAGGATCCCTGCCACTGCCAGGATCTTCTTTCCTCTCCTTCTCCTCCGGTAGCCATAGCCCGCGTATCCTCTTCTTCTCCTCATCCTATTACCTGTACTCCCATCCTGTCTGGCCGGTATCCGGCTGTCATGAAGTTCCTAGAGCCAGCAGATCTCCGCACCCAGGCTCCCAAGATCCCGGCAGAGATCCTCATAGCCGCGCCGGATATGCCGGCAGCTCCCAATGATCGAAAGGCCGTCTGCCGCCAGGCCTGCCAGCACCAGGGCCGCCCCGCCTCTCAGATCCGGCGCATCTGCGATCCCGGGCCTTAAGGGATACGTTCCCAGGGCCACGGCCGTCTGTCCCTCTGTACGGATCCTGGCTCCAAACTGCCGCAGCAGGGCCGCCGCCGCAAATCTGGCTTCAAAAACGGTTTCTGTGATCCGGCTCTCCCCGCAGGCCACAGAGGCCGCCGCCAGGAAGACCGACTGGAGATCCGTGGGAAATCCCGGATAGGGACCGGTACAGAGCGAAACAGGACCGGGCCTCTGATCCATCCGCAGACGGATCTCCTTTTCTCTTTCTTTTATGGATATGTCAGCGCCCATGCGCCTTAAAATGTAAACCGGCTCCCGCAGGTCCTCCGGCTCCGCTCCCATAACGGTCACGTCTCCCGCCGTCATGGCGGCGGCCGCCAGATACGTTCCGGCACAGATCCGGTCCCCGCCCAGAAAAAATTCCGCAGGATACAGACGCCTTACGCCCTCCACAGCGATCCGGCTCTTCCCTGCGCCGCGGATCCTGGCTCCCATGGCGGCCAGGAACCGGCAGAGCTCCATGATCTCCGGCTCTCTGGCACAGTTTTCGATCTCTGTCTCTCCCTCTGCGGTCACAGCCGCCAGGATAGCATTTTCCGTGGCTCCCACGCTGGGATAGGAAAACCGGATCCTGGCTCCCCGGAGCCGGTCTGCCCGGGCCAGGATCATGCCTCCAGCCTCAAAAAAGGAAGCCCCCAGCCGCTTTAGGGCGTACAGATGCAGGTCGATGGGCCGCTTTCCAATGACACAGCCCCCGGGATAATACGTCACCGCCTCTCCCCGTCCCGCCAGGAGCGGTCCCAGAAGGAGACAGGACGAGCGCATTTTCCCAACGTATTCCTCGGGGATCCTGTGGCCGGACGCCGCTTTTGTATCCACCGTCAGGACTCCTTTTTCCAGGCTGCATTTACAGCCCAGGCTTTCCAATATCCCCATCATGGAAAAAACGTCCTCGATCTCCGGCACATGACGGATCACAGTGACGCCGTCGGCCAGCAGAGACGCCGCCATCATGGGCAGCACCGCATTTTTAGAACCCTGGATCCCAACGGTTCCCTTTAAGGGCCTTAAGCCCTGGATCTGTATTGCAGACAAACGGATCCCCCCAGATGCATGCTATACAGTATCCTATGCAGCGGACAGGCCCGGTGTTCCTCCTTATCCTTATCTCTCCAGCTTTATCTGATTGGACACGCTGAGGGCCATGCCCATCTCCACCATGAGGAACAGCACCGAGGTGCCTCCATAGCTGATGAACGGCAGAGTGATGCCCGTATTGGGGATCACATTGGTCACCACGGCAATGTTTAAGATCACCTGGATGGCAATGTGGGCCATGACTCCCACCACCAGAAGGGCCCCAAAAAGATCCGGCGCGTTTCCGGCGATCAGCATGAACCGGTAGATCATGAATAAAAAGATCAGGATCACCGATATGGCCCCGAACAGGCCCAGCTCCTCGCAGATGATGGCGAAGATCATATCGTTCTGGGGCTCCGGAAGGAAGCTGAGCTTCTGGATACTCTGTCCCAGCCCCTTGCCCAGAAGGCCTCCGGAGCCGATGGCGTAAAGTCCCTGGAGCACCTGGTAGCCTCCGTCCCTGGGATATGCCTCCGGATTCTTCCACACCAGGATCCGGCTCAGCTGGTAGGATTCCAGGATCCCGGCCTTTTCCAGGCCCATGGCGATCATGGGAGCAAAAATGAACACCGCCGCCCCCAGAGCCATGGAAAGGATGAAGATCCATTTTTTCTTACAGGCAATGAACATCATCACAAAGCCGATGCCAACGATGATCAGGCCGGAGCTTAAGTTGTTGGCCATGACCATCAGGGCCAGCGGGGCGATCAGGACGATCAGCATTCCCCAGCTCCTCCACTCGTCGATCTTTTTCCCCAGCCGGGTGATCACCACCGCCAGCACCAGGATCACCGTCACCTTTACAAGCTCTGTGGGCTGGAACCGCACGGACCTGGTCCCCAGCCACCGCTTCTGTCCGTTGACCTTGATCCCCAGGCTGGTGAAATTCACCAGGAACATACAGACATAGGATACCACGATGGCCGGAATGGTAAATTTCGCAAAAAAGTGATAATCCATCTTGGAAATGACCAGCATGGCCGCAAAGCCCGCCAGAGCTATGTATCCCTGCCGTTTCATATAATAGGCCGGTCCCTGGCCCAGGACCTGGGCGTTGTAGGAGCTGGAGCTGTATATCATCACCAGGCCGAACACGGTCAGGAAGATGATGGTAAACAGCAGGCTGTAATCATAAAAACGCCTGGGCTTTTTCTTTTTGGGCTGGGGCTGGGGACGGCTGGCTTCCGTCCGTCCCCTCTGCTCCGGATGCCCGGCCCTTCTGCGGTCATTTACAGATTGTTCACGCATTCCTTAAAGATCCGCCCCCGCTCTTCATAATTTTTAAACATTCCCCAGCTTGCACAGGCCGGAGAAAGCAGCACATAATCGCCGGCATTGGCGTAGGAGGCGCAGACCTGGACGGCCTCCTGCATATCCTCTGCGTACATGATATCCGTGAGCCCATGTTTTTTTGCACACTCGGCGATCTTATCCCTGGTCTGGCCGATGAGCACCAGATACCGCACCTTTCCGTCAAAGCTTTCGATCCACTCGTCATATTCCGAATGCTTGTCATAGCCTCCGGCGATCAGCAGCGTGGGCCCCGGCATGGCGCGGATGGCCTGGATGGCCGCATCCGGGTTGGTCCCCTTGGAATCGTTATAGTAGGTGACTCCGAACCGCTCGCGCACGAACTCGATCCGGTGCTCCACCGCCTTAAAGGCCATGCAGGCCTCGCGGATCACAGGGATGGGCACGCCCATCTGGAGGGAGATGGCCACAGCTGTCATCACATTTTCATGGTTGTGGCCGCCGATGATCTGGAGATCCTTGACATCCAGCACAGGCTCCGTCTTTCCGCCGTGGCGGTATACGATCCTGTCGCCGTCCATATATACGCCCTGGTCCAGCTTTTCCCTCCGGCTGAAATAGATCACCTTGCTCTTTAAGGTGGAACCAAAGGCACGGAGCTCCGGATCGTCATAATTTAATACACAGGAATCCTCTTCTGTCTGGTTCCTGGCGATCCCCTCCTTTACCTGGATGTAGCAGTCCATGGTCTTATGGCGGTCCAGGTGGTCCGGAGTGATGTTGGTGATGGCCGAAACATTGGGATGGAACTCCATAATGGTCTCAAGCTGGAAGCTGGAGACCTCGGCCACCGTCACCGATTCCTCTGTGGTCTCCCTGGCATGGGCCGTATAGGGATCACCGATATTTCCAACTACAAATACGCTGTTAAAGAAATGTCTCATGATCTCTCCGGTCAGGGCCGTCGTGGTGGTCTTTCCGTTGGTTCCGGTGATGGCGATGAGCTTTCCCTGGGAACAGTGATAGGCCAGCTCGATCTCACTCCAGATGGGGACCCGGGCCTCGTCCAGAACAGCCACAAAGGGCGCTTCCAGGGAGATCCCCGGACTGATGACGCAGAGCTCCACGCCGGAAAGATCCAGCTTCTTCAGCTCTCCTAAGATCACGGAGACCTTTGCGCCCTCGTCAAAATTTTTCTTTAATTCCTCGGCGGAAAGCTTCTCGTTTCCGTCATATAATACCACTTCCCCGCCCTGGGCCAGAAGAAGCTTTGCCGCTGCGATCCCGCTGATGCCGGTTCCGGCAACTAATACTTTCTGTGACATGAATATTCCTCCCTGCTATAATCCTAAGTAAGCAACCAGACAAAGGATTGCCGTGATGATGGAAAATACGGCGACGACTCTCGTTTCAGACCATCCGCACAGTTCAAAGTGATGATGGATGGGAGCCATCTTAAAGATCCGCTTTCCGCCGGTCTTTTTAAAATAAGTGACCTGGATGATAACGGAAAGCACCTCCACCAGATAGATAAGGCCCACAATGGCGATGAAGACAGGCATCTGCATCATATAGGCGCTGGAGGCCACAAAGCCTCCCAGGGCCAGAGATCCCGTATCTCCCATAAATACCCGGGCCGGATATACATTAAATAAGAGGAAGCCCAGAAGACTTCCCACAACGGCGCCCGTGATGGGGCTGATGCCGCTCTCCTCTCCCAGAGCCACCACGGTAAAAAAAGTGGCCACCAGGATCGTCACACTGGTGCAGAGTCCGTCCAGACCGTCTGTGAAATTGACGCCGTTGTCCGTTCCAAGGACGATAAAGAACAGGGCCGGTACAAAGAGCCACCCCAGATTCAGGAAATATCCGTTTTCAAAGCCGCCGGTGAAGGGGATCAGCATTTCCGTTCCTACCTCCCCGGAGGTCATCAGATAATAGGCGAAGATCCCCGTGATCACGATCTGACCCAGAAGCTTCTGTTTCGGATTCAGCCCCTCGGACCGTTTCATGACGATCTTGATATAGTCGTCCAGAAAGCCGATGATCCCGAAGCCCACGGTCATGAACAGCACCGGGATGATCCGGGGATAATCTTTCATATAAAAAAGGGACGTGATCACAATGCTGGAAAGGATGATCAGTCCCCCCATGGTAGGCGTCCCCTGTTTTTTTAAATGGGCCTGGGGACCGTCCTCCCGGACCTGCTGGCCGAACTTTAATTTATGAAGGAATGGGATCACGATGGGGCAAAGCGCCGCACTGACCGCAAAGGCGATGATGACCGCCAGGATTGTCTCATTAACCATATTGCACCTCTGTCTCTTATGTATTGGGTCTTTTTAGTATACGTCCTTTTAAAGAATTAATCAATGGGAAAACACCATTTCCTTGTTTTCTGTCCGGATCTTCATGGGACAGACGCCCAGCTCTTCTTGTCCGCTGAGGGCGGACAGAACGACGCATGGCTGAACGCTACGTTTCATTTCCAGGCAGAAGCCCAAGATAAGGAAGGATGTTCTCAAAAATGTCGGCAATGACCGGGGCTGCGATGGTTCCGCCGTAGTAGATCCCCACCGGTTCGTCAATGGTGATGAGGGCAATGACCTGGGGATCGTCAGCCGGGGCAAAGCCCAGAAAAGAAGAGATATACTTTTTCCGGCTCCTGGGAAGCTTTTCCGAGGTGGCCGTTTTTCCTCCGATCCGGAAGCCCTCCACCTTTGCCCGTTTCCCGCTGCCCTCAGCCACCACCTGCTCCAGGATATGCCGCATGGTCCGGCTGGTCTCCTCCGATACCACATTTTCCCTTACGGGATACGTAAACTCCCGCACCAGGGAGCCGTCCCGGCTCTCCGCCTTTATGGCAAAATGGGGTGTGATCCGGTTCCCTCCGTTGATGATGGAGGAGGCGGTGGTCACAAGCTGGATGGGAGTGATCTGGAACGACTGTCCAAAGGAGACCGTGGCCAGTTCCACCAGGCCCATATTTTCCTTCTTATGCATAATGGTGGCCGCCTCCCCGGGAAGGTCGATGCCTGTTTTCCCCAGCAGGCCGAACTGCTGGAAATAATCGTAAAAACGCTCCGCTCCCAGCCGCTGTCCCACGTCGATGAACACCGGATTACAGGAGTTCATGGCTCCCTGTAAAAAGGTCTCGCCGCCGTGGCCGCCCACCTTATGGCACCGGATCTTCCGGTCCTCCACGATCCGGAAGCCCGGACAGGAAAACCGGTCCTCCAGGGAGACCACTCCGGCCTCCAGACCGGCTGCGGCCGTGATGATCTTGAAGGTGGAGCCCGGCTCATAGGTGTCGTTGATGCACCGGTTCCTCCACATGGCGTTCAAAAGATCCTGTTTTTCCTTTCCGGAAGCGGCCCCATCCCCCTCTGCCAGGGAAAACGGGGCGTTGAGATGAAATTCCGGGGCGTTGACCATGGCGTATATCTCCCCGTTCTGAGGGTTCATGACAATGACCGAAACGGCCCTGGCCCCCTTCCGCTCCATCACCTGGTACGCGGCCTGCTCTGCGTATTTCTGGATGTTCACGTCCAGGCTCACAGTCAGGGTGTTCCCGGCCACCGGCTCCAGCCGCTCCTCTGCGGCATTTTCCACCTCCACGCCTTTGGCATCGGACAGGGTAAGGATCTTTCCGTCCCGGCCCTTTAAGTATTTTTCGTACATGACCTCCAGGCCGATGATCCCCTGGTTATCGGCCCCTGTAAAGCCCAGGACCCGGGAAGCCAGGCTGTCGTAGGGGTAATACCGCTTATAATCCTCATCCACCTTGACGCCAGCAAAGCCATGGGAGCGGATCCGGTCTCCGTCGGCCTTATCCACATTGGTCTTTATGATCTCCCGGGAAGAGCGCTTTTCCACCTTTTTGCGGACCTCTGCCTCCGGCAGCTCCAGTTCCCCGGAGAGCATCCGGATCACCGCCTCCGGCTCCTCCACCTGGTTATGGACCACGGAGACCGTACAGACCGTCCGGTTGGAGGCGATGACCGTGCCGTTCCGGTCCACGATCTCCCCTCTGGCCGCCTTGATGGTCCGTTCCCTTTCATGGAGATCGTCGGCCATGGTGCTGTAATGCTCTGACCGGAAGATCATCAGATAGCCCAGCTGGCCGCAGAGCCCGGCCATAAAAAGCGACAAAAACGCCATGGTCACCAGGATCCGTCTCCTGTGATGGGTCAGAAAAGAGCTCATGACGCCACATCCATGTCCGTGTTTTGTTACTCATTATATTTCATTTCACCGGAAATTATGAATGGCTGATCCCAAAGACTGCCTCCGCCTTCCCGATCCGTTTCTCGATCTGGGCATAAAAGTCCCCATCCCTGTCATAGGGAGTCAGATAAAATTCCTTTAACACATACATGCTCAGGTTCCTGGACAGGATCCCTTCTGTATCCTCCCGGACGATCCTGGAAAGCTCCTTTAAAAAATAATGCCATCTGGAAATATAGGCATCATATTTTTCCGCTTCCGGCATATCGATCCACTTTTTCACCCTGATCTTGGCCCGGTTTGTCTTCCGGCACTCCCTGACCTGGAGAAAATACTGGAAGCTCCCGTTTTCATACAGCCGCCCCAGAGGGAAGATCCGGCAGATCCCCGGGCGGAAGCTGTGGACCGTACAGCGTCCGTTCTGATCCAGGAACGTGCATCTTTCCCCCACCCCTGTCATTTTTAGATTGGGGAGGACGATCCCATCCACCACATTCAGTTCTAAATTTTCAGTCAGAAGCGTCTCTGCTCCCACTCCTGTCCCTTCTGCCAAACGGTGCATATCCAGGGGATCCAGGACCACCGACCGGCCCATGCCCGAACAGCAGGCAGAGCAGCCTGCACAGCCGCCGCAGTCTGCTCTTACCATATCGGAAAGCCCGTAGAGCCTTCCGTCTGAAATCTCATTTAAATCGATCTGTCTTTCCATCCGTCACCTCTCTGTATCTTCGTCCCCGGCGGCTCCGGGCCGCCGGAATGCATCCCATCTACTGGGGCTCTGTTTCCCCCTGGCCTTCCGGAGCGTTTTCTGGCCCTGGGGCCGGAGGCGTTTCCGACAGAGTCTCAGAGGCCGCCTCCCCAGGGGGCTGGCCGCCTCCGGCCACGGTGTCGGGAAGTCCCAGCCCGTCGTCATAAGGCACGACCTCCTCACTGGCCGGCTCGGTCTCCGGAATGGTCTCCCCGTTTTCATCGGTCATGGGCTCCGTTTCCTCTGCCTGGGTCTCTCCGTCTCCAGCTTCCCCTCCGGGCTCCAGACCGCCCTGGTTCTGGTTGGTGATCCCCTCACCCTGGGCCGCCAGGCTCTCGTCCTCGGTCCCGGCCACATCCGTATCCGGGAAAATATTCATATAAGGAAGGACTTCTGTCATGATCTTCTGGAACACCTCTGTGGCAAAGGTACTGTGGGCCTGTTCCTTTCCCGGCAGATTGGGCGTGTCGATGACCACATAGGTCAGGACCTGGGGATCGTCGGCCGGGGCAAAGCCCGCAAAGGACAGCAGGTAATTGTTGGCAGACCGGGGCAGCTTCTGGGCCGTTCCCGTCTTTCCGCCGATCTTATATCCGGCCACCCGTCCTGCCTTACCAGTGCCTTCCTCACTGTCCACAGTCAGGAACATGGCGTTTCTTACAAAATCGCTGGTGGCCTGGGATACGGTCTCCCGCACCAGATTGGGCTCCACCTTCTTCACCACGGCCCCCTGGTCGTTTAAGATCTGCTTCACCACATGGGGTTCATAATAGGAGCCGCCGTTGATCACCGACGACAGGGCCGCCGCCATCTGGACCATGGTACAGTTGTACGTCTGACCAAAGGAGTTACAGGCCAGATCCGCCGCTCCCATGTTGTCTGCATGGAAGATCAAGCCGGCCGTATCGGCCTCGCCGGGAAGATCGATCCCCGTCTTCTGGCCAAAGCCGAAGATCTCCTGGTATCTGGCAAACCGTTCCACACCCATACGGGCTGCGATCTGCATCATTGCGTCGTTGCAGGATTTCATTAGGGTCTGCTCCACCGAAAGGACGCCGTGGCCGTAAATGCTGACGCACTTGATCCGGTGGCCGCCCACCTCCTGGGCGCCGTCACAGACAAAGGTCTCCTGGGAACCGATGATCCCTTCCTCCAGGGCCGCCGCCACCGTCAGGGGCTTGGCCGGGGAACCTGGCTCGAAGCTGTCGCTGACACAGAAGTTCCTCCACATCTGGTTCCAGGCCTCCGACTTCTGCTCCTCAGTCATGGCGTCGATCTGCTCCTGGGTGTACATGGCACCCAGATTTCTCGGATCGTTGAGGTCATACCGCCGGTTGGAGGCCATGGCCAGGATCTCGCCGTTGTTGGGGTTCATCACCAGCACCGCCGCCGTCTTGCTCCCGATGCCGTTCATCCACTCGTCGATGTACTTTTCCACGATCTTCTGGATATTGGTGTCAATGGTGGAAACGATGGTGTTTCCGTTTTCCGCTGATTTAATGACCTTCTCCATATTGGATTCGGCGTCCAGATAGCCATACTCCCGGCCGTTGGTGCCGATGAGCTGATCGTTGTAAAACTGCTCGATGCCGCCGCTTCCCTGCTTTCCGTTGTCAAAGGAAAAGCCCACCACATTGCAGGCCACGGAGCCGTAGGGATAGACCCGCTTATACTCGTCCTCAAACCATACGCCCTGGACCCGCTTCCTGCTCCTGGAGTCTATATACTGCTTGTTCACCTCTTTGGCCTTTGCCTCGAAGGCCTCCTTTTCCTCTGCCGAAAGCTGTCTCCGGAACTTCACATAATAGGAATTCGGGTTTTCATTGATGGCTGAAAGGATCTCCTCCCGGTCGTATCCGAATACATCCACCAGGGCCGTCACTGTGGTCTCCAGATAATTGGCTGAATCCTTATTGATCTGGTTGGGATCCAGGATCAGATTGTAGACCTTTTCGCTGGTGGCCAGGTAGGTGCCGTTCCGGTCCACAATGTCCCCCCGCCGGTAGGGCAGGGTACGGCTGTTGTAGGAGGACTGCTGGTTTAAGACGATCTCCGTATACTCCTCGTTCTTCTCATCCACCAGCATATAGAGCTTCACCGCAAGACCAAACAAAGCCAGCGTAATTACGAGGACCGTAACCGCCAGCTTTTCCTGCATGTATCTTGAGAATATTTTTTTGTGCTTGTTCTGACTACCGTTCCGGGATGTCTTCATACTGTCTAACATACTCGCTTTCTGTCTTGTTATACATCCTTACCTGGTCCTTATTGGCATAGACCATCCCCAGCTCCTCTGTGGCGATCTTATAGATATTGTCCAGATCGATGGACGTATTGATCCGGGTCTCCAGGGCGTCATTGTCCGCCTTCTTTTTTTCAATGGACGCCTCCAGGGCCTCGATGTGGTTGAGCCTGGCGGCGATGGAGGACTGGAGCTGTAAATAGCTGACACAGAAATAAAGGGTGCACACTGCGGCAATTGTCAGTACGATCACATACGGCAGGTCCATCTGGAGTGCTTTTTCCTGGTTTCTTCTGACAGTAACAGTACGGCTCTGGCTGCTGGCCTCCCGTCGGGGCTCCCTGGGCCTCTCCTGTCTTCTTTCCGGTTCCAGCTTTCTGGCCGCAGTCCCACTGACATATTCCGGCGCTGCCCCTCTTCTGGTCTTTGCTGCCATACTATCACTTCCTTTCCTATTCCTTATGATCCGCTCCGTTCAAACACACGGAGCTTTGAGCTTTTTGATCTTGTATTTTCTTCCAGCTCCTGTCCGCTGGGAACGATGGGCTTTCTTGTGATGACCTTTCCCCGGCTTTTCCTTCCGCAGACGCATACGGGAAAGTCCGGCGGGCAGATACATGGGTTTTCACAGGTCTTAAACCGTGTCTTGACGATCCTGTCCTCCAACGAGTGGAAGGTGATGATGGAAAGCCTTCCTCCTGGATTTAAAAGATCCACCATGGTATCGATGGATTCGTCCAGCACCTCCAGCTCATGGTTCAGCTCGATGCGGATGGCCTGGAAGGTGCGCTTGGCCGGGTGGCCTCCCTCGGCCCGTACCCTGGCCGGGATGGCGGCCTTGATGATCTCCACCAGCTCATCGGTGGTTTCGATCCATTTCTCCTGGCGCGCTTTCACAATGTGCTTTGCAATATTTTTCGCAAACCGGTCCTCGCCGTAATCACGGATGATCCGGTACAGCTCCATCTCGCTGTATTCATTGACGATATCCGCGGCCGTTTTTTCGTTTCTCTGGTCCATACGCATATCCAACGGCGCGCTTTCCCGGTAGGTAAAGCCCCTCTCTGCCGTATCCAGCTGATAGGAGGATACGCCCAGGTCCAGGTAGATCCCGTCCACTTTTCCGATCCCCAGGCTGGACAGCACCTCTTTTATATTTCTGTAATTGCTCCTAACGATGGTAACCTTCTCTCCGTATTCCTTAAGCCTCCCAGAAGCTGCTTGGATGGCGTCTGCATCCTGGTCGATGCCGATGAGACGGCCTTTGGGGCCCAGCCGCTTTAGGACCTCATAAGCATGGCCGCCGCCGCCCAGGGTACCGTCCACATAGATCCCGTCCGGCTTAATATTCAGGCTGTCTACGGTTTCGTATAGGAGAACTGACTTGTGTTCAAAAATCATATGCCAAGACCTTCCATATTTTCTGCGATTTCTTCCATATCATCATACACGTTCTTTTCTGTCCAGAGCGCCTTGTTCCAGATCTCGATCCGGCTTCCGACTCCCACCAGGACCACATCCTTTTCCAGCTTCGCAAATTCCCGGAGGACCGCAGGGATCAGGATCCTGCCCTGCCTGTCCACCTCGCAGGCGCTGGCGCCGGCCAGGAAAAACCTTGTAAATTTTCTGGCATTGGCATTTGTAAGAGGAAGTGCGTGGAGTTTTTCTTCAAAGGATCTCCATTCGGAATTTTCGTACACAAAAAGACACCCGTCCAGTCCCTTGGTCACAACGAACTCATCGCCCAGCTGTTCCCGGAACCTGGATGGTACGATCAAACGGCCCTTGGCATCGATTGTGTGACTGTATTCTCCAATGAACATCGTCTTCTCCTGTTGCCACCGCGCTCCATGGGGAACCACCGTTCCACCATTTAGCACCACTTTAACCCACTTTCCACCACTTCTTCTTTAATATTAGTACATATGAAAGAAAATAGCAAGGAATTTTTAAAGAAAAAACCGCCGGGAATCCTGTTCCCGACGGCCCCATCTGCTTTTAAGTTTTATTGGACAACAGGGGAATTTCTCCTCTTTCGTACCGCCCACCAACGGGCCAAACAAAAAACGTGAACACAAAGACCGGCCCGTGCCGGTTCCGCTAATAGCCGGCCGCCATATACTGCTCGATCAAGGCATCCAGCTCTACACTGTACTGATATACGGTAGCATAATCTTCCTTTTCATCAATGCTCCGGTTCAGCTTTACTCTCACACATTCGATCCTCTGGATCAATTTCTCACGCTCTTCATTCAACCCGTTCATCTATACTGTTTCCTCGCTTTCTCCTGGTCCCTTCCTTCGATGGAACAGGAGAACAGCCAGGGAAATGACTGCGATCACCATGGATAACACCTGGGAGACTGCAAGTTCCGTTCCCGGGATCAGAAGCTGGTCCGTCCGGAGCCCTTCGATCCACGCGCGTCCGATTCCATATCCGGTCAGATAAATCAGTAACATTTCTCCTGTAAATTTTTTTCTCTTTCTGTACCAGAGCATGAATAAAAGAAGCCCCAGGTTCCACATGGATTCATAGAGGAACGTCGGATGGACCTGGATATACTCGATCCCGTTTTCCGTGATCAGATGCTCCAGAAGCTCCTGGGATATCATGCTTTCATTGACAATGCTCCGTTTGATCCGCATGGCGAACAGGCTGTCCGTATAGCCGCCGAAGGCCTCGCAGTTCATAAAGTTTCCCCAGCGGCCGATGATCTGCCCGGTCACAAGGCCGAGACAGGCGCTGTCCGCCATGGACAGGAATGAAAGCTTACGCTTTCTTGTGAACACGATCAGCGTGATCACTGCGGCGATGATCCCTCCGTAGATGGCCAGGCCGCCCTTCCGTATATTGAAGATCTCCGCCAGATGATCCTTATAGTATCCCCACTGGAACACCACATAATAGAGACGGGCCCCGATGATCGCAAAGATCACTCCATACAGCATGAAATCCAGATAGATCTCCGGATCCTGCCCCCTCCTTTTTGCATCCTGCTGGGCCACCAGAAGTCCGGCGATCATTCCGATCCCGATGATCAGGCCGTAATATGCAAAGGATACTCCAAAAATGGAGAAGCTTTTTGTCATATTCTGGACGGATATCCCCAGGTGTATAAAGCTTAAATCTGCCCCTTCCGCCATATCAAACACTCCTTTTGTCGTTTATGTTTCCTATTTTACTCCGAAATACTACAAAAAGCAAATAAATTCGCATGACACCGTCTCCCTTATTTCGACAAAAGTTCCCGTTTCTGTTGTGCAGCCCACACCCGTTTTCCTTGCATTTTTCATCCGGGGCCTATATACTGAAAGCAGAAAAAATACTGCTGAATGGAGGCAAAAAATGGATATCACTTCTTATTTAAACAGCCTGGAGGACTGCCGGGAAGCCCTGATACACTTCCGCCGGGACCTGCACCGTCATCCGGAGCCAGGCTGGAAGGAATTTTATACCACTGCCAGACTCATTGCCGCGCTGAAAGACCACGGGATCCCTGTAAAATATGGAAAAGAGATCCTTCACAGGGATTATCTCTGGGGTTATCCTCCCCAGAAGGAGCTGGACGTATGCATGGAGCGTGCCGTAAGCCAGGGGGCGGACGCCGGTATCATTAAGGAAATGGACGGCTTTACCGGGGCTATGGCTGTGATCGAGACCGGAAATCCAGGACCGGTGACGGCGCTGCGCTTTGATATCGACTGCAACGATGTGGGCGAGGATATGGAACCCTGCCGCCTTCCGGTAAAAAATGGCTTTTCTTCTGAAAACTGCGGATGCATGCACGCCTGCGGCCACGATGGCCACGCTTCCCTGGGGCTTTTCGTCTGCCTGGCTCTGAACGCCATCCGTAAGGATCTCTCCGGCGTCATAAAGATCATCTTCCAGCCGGCGGAGGAAGGCGTCCGGGGCGCCCAGTCCATTGCAGAAAGCGGCGTCCTGGACGACGTGGACTGGTTCCTTTCCGGCCATCTGGGCATGGGCTGGAAAACCGGCGAGCTCCTGGCCCTGACCAACGGCTTCCTCTCTACTACAAAGATAGACGCAGTCATCACCGGCCTCTCCTCCCATGCAGGGGCTTCTCCCCAGGATGGCCATAATGCGATCCTGGCCGCCTGCTCGGCCACCCTGGCCATGCATACCGCCTGTCAGGACTCCCGGGGAGCCGCCAGGCTCAACGTGGGAACCATCTCCGGAGGCACCGGACGGAATGTGGTTGCAGACCGGGCGGTCCTCCAGCTGGAGACCCGGGGAGAGACCACAGAGATCGAACGCACCGTCTTTGACCGGGCCATGAGCAGCTTAAAGGGTGCGGCTGAAATGTTCGGATGCACGGTGGATACAAAAATCATGGGCAGCGCCTCCGGCGCAGACAGCGACGACGCCCTGGAGCCCTTCATAAAAGCCGGAGCTTCCAGGATCCCGGAGATCACCCGCTACGTTCCCAGCGGAGGCTTCACCGGCTCCGAGGACGCCGCCTACCTGATGTCCAGGGTCCAGGCCCATGGCGGAAAGGCTGCCTACATGTGCATCGGCTGCGACATTGCGGCTCCCCACCACAACGCCCGGTTCGACATCGACGAGAACGCTCTGATGACGGGACTTAAGCTCTATATTTCGGTTCTCTGGGAGCTGCTGGGCCAAAAGCAGTGATTTTTGCCTTGAGAAAAAGAAATGCATATGCTATGATTACTTGTGGCTTTGGACCCTTTTCCGGGCTCATGGCCCTGCGGTCTCCTAAAAGACCGTCCAGCTGAAAAGCACCTTATATGCAAAAGGAAAAGCAAAGGAGAATATAGACCCATGAAATTAGGTATCGTTGTAAATTAGCCTTTTTTCATAAATCTATATACCTCAATAAAAGTCCGTAAAACCGCATGGTTACAAGGTTTTTTGAAATTGTAAATTCATAAAACTTCATACAAAATCATATACTTTCATGCCATTTGGGTGTAGAAATGGGTGTAAAAAGATAGTCGAAAACCAGAGTCCAACGCATTTTATGTATTGATAAATGGGCATACAGATTTCTACGGATAGAACCATATAGCATGATAGAACAGAAGTTAAAATATTATAATGTACCGCACAGGCGGCGTTACCTTATCCCAACAGGGAAACAAGGAACGCCGCTATTTTTTTACCCTCATGTTACGCAGTAGGGGCAAAAAGAGCCTTGCTACATAAGGCTTTGCGGGTGCGGTTTTCACAGGGTAAGGGATTGATACCTAAACCCTCAAAATCGCTGTTCTACTTCGTAACAAATATGAAGCAAAGGAGTTGATGAAGGTATGGCAGTTTTCCGCGTGGAGAGAAACACAGGATATACGGTTATGAGTAACCACCATTTACGCAATAAGGAGCTTTCCCTAAAAGCAAAAGGACTGTTATCACAAATGCTGTCCTTGCCAGAGGATTGGGACTACACCCTTGCGGGGCTGTCCTATATCAACCGGGAAAGTATCGACGCTATCCGCACCGCTGTATGGGAGCTTGAAAAAGCCGGATATATCACAAGACGGCAGGGACGCGACGAGAAAGGTAAAATGACCGCTATCGAGTACACCATTTACGAACAGCCACAGCCCCCGGCATTGGATTGTCCGGTATTGGAAAATCCAACAGCGGATAACCCGATATTGGAAAATCCGACAGCGGATAACCCGACGTCGGAAAATCCAATGCAATTAAATAAAGATATACAAAAGACTGACTTATCAAAAAAAGAAAAATCAAATACGGATTTATCAAGTAACCATTCCATTCCTATCCTTTCCCCTAACCCCTCTCCTTTGAGGGAGGAAACGGCAGAGCCGGAACGGAAAGGAACGGAAGCGGCAGACGCGTACAGCGTGTATGAGGAAATTATCAAGGACAATATCGAGTATGAGCATTTTATCAAGCATACCGACATTGACAGGGAACGCTTGGACGAGATTGTGTCCCTTATCCTTGAAACTGTCTGCACTAAACGAAAGACAATTCGTATCGCCGGGGACGATTATCCGGCAGAGCTTGTCAAAGCAAAGTTTATGAAGCTGAACAGCAGCCACATTGAATTTGTCTTTGACTGCATGAAAGAGAACACCACGAAAATCCGCAACATCAAGCAATATCTGAAAGCGGTACTTTTCAACGCACCCAACACCATTGACAGCTATTACACCGCCCTTGTCAATCACGATATGTACGGCGGCTATTAAAAACAGGAGGATTTTAATATGGCACAGAAAACAGGAGCTTTGATTTTTGATGAAACGGCAGACCGTTACGACATTCGCTTTGACCTTAACGACTACTACGGAGGATTGCATTGTGGGGATTGCTTTGAAGTGTTTGTACGCGGCAAATGGAAGCCGACCCGCATGGAGTACGGGGACAACTGGTATCTTGTTGGTGCGAGGGCTTCGGATTTGAACGGGCTGCGGGTGCGTATCTAAAGGTAGCATGAAAAATGTACGCCTTATTTTTATGCCCCGAAGCGGAATACCGCCCTAACAAAACCATGAAAGCCTGCTAATAAAAAGTCAAGTGTTTTTTGAAGAAAATTTCAAAAATCCGATTTGATATTTTAGGGTACAACTTTTAAGCCACCATGAAT
>NZ_JAOQJF010000027.1:0-46162 GCF_025567195.1 Alitiscatomonas aceti
ATAGCCAGGATCACGCCTGCAATCGGCACCATGATGGAGTTGGACAGATTCTCAATCATGCTGAAAATACTGCCATTCCATCCCTGTGGGGTCTGTCCTACCTGTACGGATATATCCGCGACCTGTTGGTTTACGCTGTCAAACATCCCCGAAAGGTTGCTCATAATACCGCCCACCAGCATTTCTTTCAGCCAATTTGTCAGGGCTTCAAGTAAGAAATCCATACGGTGTCAACCTCCTTTCCGCCGCCCCCGCAAAACTGCGGGAGCGGCAAGGATTTCATGCAGAGACGCTTAGACAGAGAAAAGCCCGGAGAGCAGAGGTACAAGGACCATGCCGACTACGGCTACACCAGCGCCGGCCATGAGCTGCTTCATGCCCTGGCTTTTTGCGCCCGGATTATCATTTCCGTAGCCCTCCAAGAGGTTGATAACGCCCCAGATACCGAGACCGGCACCGAGCGCGATAACGAGGGTCTGAAGAACGGTGATTGCCTGTTCAAAAAATGCCATATAGTTTGTTAGCCGGAATCTGATTAAAAAATAGGTTTGTCATGTTTCATAGGCATACAAAAGCCGGAACAATCTGCCACCCGATTTCCGGGGCATGATTCCGGCTGTCCTCCTTTTTCATTATTTTTTCTTGCGATTGTCCGCTTTGTACGCCAATGGCCCATAGAGGGCAGGTGCGGCGAATAGATAAGATCACTCCTTTCAAAAGCGGAACGAAGTTAAGCGCCCTTTGTGTCTACTTCATATACATCGCAGACCTCATTGGGCTTGAGTTTCAGCCTTGCGGACAGGAATGCTTCAATGTCAAAAGCGTTCTTGTCATCCGCGTCGGCAGTGTACTTGAAATTGGGGTGCTTGGTGATGTCGTACTTATCCGAAAGGAAAGGACGCACACCGCGCAGCTGGAGGATGCACTTGTTTCCGTCCATCGTTGCAAGCTCATCCTGGCTCATCAGCTCTTTCCCCAATTTTTGATAGTTGAGAGAATGGGAAGTTTCCCGGCCACGGCTCTCTCCGGTGTTGTAGGTGTCGATGGTTTCCTTGCCCAGCACGGCAGCCAGCTCCTTGAGGGTGGTTGGCTCCTTACCGCCCAGAAAAATGGAAGTATCCATGTTGCCGATGATGGTATCCGCATTGTCCTTATAGATCGCCTTGAGCTGACTCTGCGCCTGCAACACCAGACAGGCGGAGATCTCACGGCTTCGGATGGTTGCTACCAGCTTTTCCAAACGGGGAATCTGCCCGATATTGGCGGCTTCATCAATGAGACAGCGCACATGGACCGGGAGCCTGCCGCCATACACATCGTCGGCTTTTTCGCAGAGCAGGTTGAAAAGTTGGGTATAACACATGGATATAAGAAAATTAAAGCTGTCGTCAGTATCACTCATGATGAGGAACAAGGCAGTTTTCCGGTCGCCCAGAGTGTCCAGCTCCAGCTCATCATAGGCTGTGACCTCACGCAGCTCTGCAATGTCGAATACCGCGAGGCGCGCACCACAGGAAATCAGGATCGACTTGGCTGTTTTGCCGGCGGCCAGCTTATATTTCTTATACTGGCGCACCGCAAAGTGGTTTGGCTTCTCGGCTTCCAGTGCATCAAACATCAGGTCTACGGGGTTTTTGAACTCCTCGTCATCCTCACGGACTTCCATGGCGTTGATGAACTCAATGAGGGTGGAGAAGTTCTGCTCCTCCACCGGAGCCTCATAGTGGATATAGCCAATGAGCGCGCAGTACAACAGCGTCTCCGCTTTGACCCAAAAATCGTCTCCGGCCTTGCCCTCGTAGAGTAGGAATGAGCCGCCTTGCGGCATTACTGCCGTAGGTTTGCCCAAACCCCTCCCAGAACCGGACGTACACCTCTCGATGTATCCGGCTCGCCATTATTGCTTCAAATCAGTGTCGTTCAAGGGTGGTGAATCTTGTGATGACAGTCCTTGCACACCGCAAGTGTTTTTCGCTTTTTCGCTATCATCGCAAGCTCCCACAGTTGTTTTCCTTTGAGGTTCTTCACCTTATTTACATGGTGTATTTCCAGCGGCACATTGGTCTTTCCGCACAGCTCACACACGCGGGCGGACAGCCTATCGTCAAATGACGTTCTGGAACCGATGTGTGCGATTGCAAAGTCTATGATTTTATCTGTCCAGAGGTCTGTATTTTTGCAATCCATAAACCTTGCGAAACTGCGGCGTTTTATGCCTGCTTTTGTTTGGTAGGGCACACCCCAGCTGCCGTTTCCATCACGGTATTTGCGCATCATTTTTCTGCTGGTGCTCTCATGCTTTCCAGCGAGAGTTTTCAGGCAGCTGTATTCCATCAAATATTCAAAATATTGAAGCTTGTTGAAATTGCTGGCTATGCTGTAATAGTTGCAAATACCGCGCAGCTCAGAGTTGTACGTTGATACAATCTCCAAGTCCGTACACCGAAAGATATATTTTCTTGCGGTAGGCTCTATTGTCCCGTCGCGTAGTTGCCGAATGACCGACTTCCCAAACAGGAAAGGCATAATTTTGTCCGCAAACGGAATGCACAGCTCAACAGACCCGTTGAGCGTGCGGGAAACGTGGTTTCCGTGCGGCTTTAGCTTCTGGTCTCTCCTCACACGGATGTCATAACCCAAAAATCTTGCATACTGGTTACTGTGCGTAATGAGTGTCTTTTGCTCTGAAAGCTCCATTTTCAGGGTTTGGCTGATGAAGTCGGACAGCTGTCTCTTGATACGCTCACAGTCCGCTTTATCGCCCTTCACGCCAAGAATGAAGTCGTCAGCATAACGGATGTATTTGATGACTTTGTCCGTTTTGGACATACAGGGCGTTTTATGCATGACTGCTTTTAATTGAGCGATTTTCTGCAACAAAGCTGTTTTTTCCTGACCCGCTGCAGTTTTCAGCTGTTTCTGAGCCTTTTTTATCTGCCATGTGACCTTATCGTATTCCGGGGTATGGTGCCTGTCCCTGCTTTTATAGAACTCTTTGGCGGTTTTTTCTACGAACTTGTCCAGCTCATTCAGGTAGATATTTGCGAGTATGGGCGAAACGATGCCGCCCTGCGGGCAGCCTGAGTAGGTAGCATGGTATTGCCAGTCCTCCATATAACCGGCTTTTAGGAATTTCCAGATGAGCTGAATCAACCGAGCATCTTTAATCTTGGCGTTTATGACGTTTGCTAAAACTTGGTGGTCAATGTTATCGAAACAGCCTTTAATATCGCCCTCAATAAACCACGACACACCTGAAAATTCTCTTTTCAAAGATTTCAGCGCAGTGTGGCAGCTCCTGTTGGGACGAAAGCCGTGAGAATTGTTTGAGAAGATTGGCTCGTAGACCGATTCCAATATCATTCTCAATACTTCCTGCACCAGCTTGTCCGTAAAGGTAGGAATTCCAAGAGGACGTTTTTTTGTGCTGTTCTGCTTTTTCTGGATGTACTCGCGGCGAACAGGATTCGGAGTATAGGTTCCGTCAGCCAGAGATTGGATGATCCGGTCAACTTTTTCCTTGCTGAATCCGTCAGCCGTGTCGTCATTCACGCCTTTTGTTCCTGCGCCCTTGTTGGCGTAGAGGTTTTTGTACGCAAGATAATACAGGTCGGGTCTTAATAGATAGCGGTAGAACCTTGTGAAGATTTCCTCTTTGTTGTCCCTTGAATTTTTTCTGATTCTATCCAAAATCTCGATTGTTGGTTGCATTTGAGGCTTTCCTCCCTAATCAAATTTCAATTTTGGAATGCAATAACTGTTCTCCTTCGTCTGGAATACAGGATATATTCCGTGAGAGTCGTTACTTCCCACAGGACTACTATGAGAACTCCGTTGCCGTATCGGATATTCAGCGTCATCTCCCTTGCCTTTCGAGGGCTTGGGATTTATCACCCACAGGGGGCATTTCGCATAGCTCGTTTGAGCATTCCGACTTAGGCAATCCCCAGTTAGCGTAATAAGTAGGCAAATGCGGATTGTCGGATACGCTTTCGTTTCGTTATTTCCAGTTCTCTGGCTTGTCACATGAATTGATTGATAACCCATCGCGCAAAGGCGAAACGCAATGTTATTCATGTCAGAGGTTGATGCCGCCGTATCTACGGTGGTTACATACACATTCCTCCGCCCGAACACAACGGGGACTTGAAACTCGCATTCAACATTCAGTAGTTCTATCCTCATATCCGCTTAACGTAGCAATTCAGTCGTGCTCTTGTGTATAGAGCAACTTATCGCTTTCCCGCCATGCTATGGTCCCGCATCAGCTTTCGCCTATCGGTTAGGCGGGTCGTTTCCACTGTTATCTGAGTGGGTAGTGCCTGATTCTACTTCTTACTACGCCCTATCTGGGCGCGCGCCTTTGGTGTTGGCGATCAGCGTTGTGACCAGCTTCAAGATGTCCTTTTCGCTATGGATATAGGCGAAAGGGTTATAGTGCATTGATTTTCGGAAGTTGATGGTATTTAGGACCTTGATCCGGTAAGGCTCATAGATGACCTTACCGTGCTTATCCTTCATGGGCTTTCCGTCCTTTCCCAGTTTGGGTGCGCCCCTTTGGAGCATTTTCCCGCACTCCACCAAAATGGTTCCCTTCGGGTCTGTGACCACATAAGAACTGTGCATCTGCATCAAATTCGGTTTGAGCCAGAAGCGGGTCTTACCGGAACCGGAGCCGCCGATCACCAGCACATTTTTGTTTCTGGCGGTCTTTGGGTCTTTGGGGCGGCTGTTCATGGTCAGGCTTTCGGTTTTTGTGAGAATGACATTGTTCTGGAACACCGAGTCGATATAGGGAGCAATATCCTCACGGGTTCCCCAACGGGCAGAACCATACTCCATGCCGTGACGGTACTTCTTGGCGTTTTTACTTTTGAGATACACCGCCAGACGCAGGCCAGCACCGCAGCACAGCCCCACCAGCAGATCCAACGGGTGCAGGCTGGGCCAGAAACTTTGCAACGCCCCAGGCAGGACAGCAAACAGGGAAAGGAATTTCTCTGAGGCATTTGCCCCCTGAGCCAGTCGCCATGCCTCCCCGAAGTTGGTAGCAAACAGCCCCATCAGAAGATAGGGCAGGTTCAGCAAAACGAGCTTTTTGATGTCAAACTGCTTTTTCATCGTTCCAGCTCCTTTCGCTTGGTGCGGTCCACCACGGCATTTTTGACCATCTCTTTGAACTGACTGAGTTTTGCCAGCACAGACGGGCGTTCCGTTTTCTCGGCCTTCTTGACCTTTTTGCTGGTGTACTCGGTAAATGCAGCGGTCAGCGCATCGGCGTCACGGCCCTTGAAAAAGATCAGGTACTTGGGTGGGGAGCTGCTGCGGTCTTTCTTCACCGCATAGTCCACACCATATTTCCGGGCGATCTTCTCAAATTCCTTGATGGAAGGGTCTGTGATCTCAATATTGGAGATCCCCTGATTCTGACCAATGAGCTGCTTGACGGTCTGTTTGCCGTGAGGTGTCACAGGAGCGTCACGGCTTCTCTGCTTTTGCAGCTTCTTTTCCTTGCAGTGGGCCATGTACTTGCTGATGGCAGCTTTAAGCAGCCGACCGGTGAACTTTGTTCCACTGACAACCAGCGTTAAAGTCCTGTTTTCCACTTCTTCCTGCATTTTCATCGCCTCCTTTCCACAGAGTGTGCAGGGGTGGTGCATTTCTTTCTAAGGCGGAACCACCAGCCGCCGGAGAAGATATTTCTTTATCGCTCCATCCCTCGGCTCTTTTTCTTTACCGGCTTCTTATCCGGCAGATTCCACTCTTTCCGAAACTCTGCCACACCTTTGGGGTCAAATGCCTTCAACTTCTCCAGATCAAAGGCAACAGCAGAATATTTTCCATAACCGGACTGCACCTGGTAGGGAAGCACCTTCCCCAATTTGTTCTCTTTGATGAATCGCAGCAGGTCCTTGCTGATGTCACCGGAAATAAACGCCTCTCCGGGGTCCAGAGAATACCCCGGAAGGTTCACCGTCATATCTGCAAACGGTTCCGCCCCATCTTCTGTATGGGTAATCATGCCGATATAAAGCCGCTGATTATTCGCATACATCCCAAGTTGCAGCGATATGGTTTCTTCCCCATATTCCCACTTGAAGGGTACTTTCTTTTCCTCATTCATATCGGATACCTCCTATCGTATCTGTTCTTTGTGGTCATAAAACAAATCTCCATTTCTGACCTTTGCATGGCTGAGAATTTTGATCTGCCCCTTTGCCTGACTGTCCAGCGCTTTTTCATAGCCTATATCTGACAAAAACAGGCGGGTCCGTTCTCCTTTCCAGCCCACCGGGGAGTCATCGGTCAGCACATCAAAAATAACCATGTGCCGGGTATTCTCCGCAAATCGCTGAAGATCCATGTAGTCATGGCCGTGGTAGTTCTGCGCCCCGGCCTTCTGGCGCATTTCCTCCATCAGCTGACCGATTGTTTTGCCTTCCTGCATAAAACCCACTTCCCTTCCGTTCTTATGAGACCAGCAAGATCATCTCCCGAAGCTGGGCAAAATACAGCTTGCCTTGCGGAGTTATCAGCGTATAAGAACCGGTATGACCGTGATTGCAGTAGTCCTTTACACAAAACAGCCCTTCATTGGCTGGCTTTGCATAGGGCAGTACATTGCCGGACGCAGTGCGGTACACAAAACGCTTTTCCAGAAGAAATCGGACAAAGCGGCGTTCCGGGACAGCAAGCTCTTTGGCAGTAGTTCTGAGATTGGTGCTATGCTCCAAATCAATAAACAGGTCATAGAAAGCGGCTTTACCCTCCAGCTGTGCGTTTGCTATGCGCAGAGATACATTCTCCTCTCGTTCAGCCAGGAGATCTGAGCAGAGCTTGAGCAGTGCCTCCGGTGAAGTGGCTACTTCCCATAGCTTTTCTTTTGTGAGATAGGACCCATGCTTGCGAATGGTAGGAAGAACCTCGTCAAAGACCCATTTTTCAAATCGTTCTGCCGATGGCAATTTGCTGTGGACAATCAAGCGATACAGGTTTCCTTCGCTGATGAATTTAGCTTTCTGTTTACGCCCCAAATTATCGGTGAGGTGGTAAAACGCCACCCCACCTTCTCTGCAATGTGTCTTTAGGGCATTTACTGTATCTTTGTATCCCAGAGATTTTGCAACATCAGCGCCGCAAAACAGGTATTTCCCATTTTCCTCGATTACTCGAATGCTTCCAAACTCTGGACTATTGAAAATCTCAATCTGATTCATGCTGTGCCTCCTTTGGTGTAATACAAAAGCGGCCGATTACCAGCCGCCTGCGTGCATATCGTGGTTGACCAATGAAGTGAAGTGATTGTTCATGGTGGTAGGCGCATTGAACAGCACCGCGAGCAGGTACTGCTTGATGTTGCGTACCTGAGTGGTGTTCTTTTGCAGACAGTCCATGACAAACTCGATGTGAGAGCTGTCCAGCTTCAAAAAGCGGGAGCGTACAATCTCGTGAGGAAAGTCCGCACCAGAGATCCGGGTGGTCTTTCGTTTGGCACAGACCGTTTCTACCAACAGCTCTACAATCTCATTCAGGTCATCCAGGTAGAGAGGATAACGCTGCTTCAGACAGTCATACTCGATATTCTCCAAAATCAATTCCCGATAATTTTCTATCTCTGTGACAGACATCGCATCCCTTCCTTTCCGTTCCGGCGGTATTGCCGCCGCTGTTTCCCGGAAGGGAATGGAATCGGTATTTGATCCATGAGTATTTTGTTTTTGGGTATTTGATTTCTTAGTATTTAATTGTGTTGGATTTTCCGGTAACGGATTTACCGCTGACGGGTTTACCGTTATCGGGTTTTCCGACGACGGCTTATCCAACATCGGTTCTCCCTCGATGGGACGCTCAAAAATGGTATACTCATTGGCTGCGAATTTACCAGAAGCATCAGTTGTCTGTCTGCGCCGAATGTATCCGGCTGTTTCAAGCTCATTGACAGCAGAGCGGATTGCATCTTTGCTTTCTCGATTGATATAGCTGAGTCCTGACAGCGTATAATCCCAGTCATCTGGCAGAGATAACATCTGCGACAAGAGACCCTTTGCCTTCAAAGAAAGCCGTTTATCCTTTAGATGGAAATTGCTCATAACCGTGTAATCGCCAGTGCGTTCTACACGAAAAACAGCCATTTACTTCACTCCTTTCATTTCTCAGGTATGAAAAAAGCCGCAATTCATAAGAGAATTGTGGCAGCGGTTAGGGTCTGTCTGTATCTTTTTTCTTGCGTCGGTAGGGGCGTTTTGGCATTGGTGGTTTATCAAACAGATCCCTTTCCTGAGAAAATGGTAAGGTTTGAAAAACACGGTCAATCTAGGTGGATTCCATATCACGCTGTGAGCGGCAATCTTCTTGAATAGCTTCTCGGATTTCTCTTACAGTACACATATTCATTCCTTTCCTTTCGTTGTATGGGTTTATGAGCGGCGGCGTTTTCCCGGTTTGAAATCGAGGATATGTCCCTCAATCACACGAGCGTAACGCTTGATCTTGATCTCCCGGCGCTGCTGGCTTTGCAGGGCGGCCTGATAACCGTCCTCAGTCAAAAACAGCCGCATTTCATCTCCGGGGCTTCCATAAGCAGTGCTGGGACGCAAGACAGTAAACTCAATCATCCAGCAAGTGCTGTCCCAAAATCGCTCCACTGCAAGAATGTTGTGGCCTTTCAGCTCCCTTGCTGCAATATCTTTCATAGGCTCTCCCTTCATCGTTCCTGATCTCGTTGGCGTTTTTTCTGCCATTGTTCCAGCAGTTTAATAATGGTTTCCTGCATTTTGGCCGGTGTATAGCTTTTGGGGAAATACTTTCGCAAGGTATCGCTGCTCAAGGTCACTTTATCCAGATCACCCTTTTTTTCCTCTGACATGATGGCAAGCATCACATCTTCTGACAATTTCCCATCCTGGCTGAACTTTTTCATTCGCTGAGCCTGAGAGAGAGAAGGGGTAGCCTGCTCATAGTCCATTGTTTCCACCAGCATTTGCTGTTCGTCCGGTTTCAAAAAAGAGAGTTCATAGGCTGGATTAAATGCGATTTTCTTTTCATCCACCATATCCAAAAGCTCTGGAATCAGCTCAGTCAAACGAACATATCGCATTACCTGGATACCGCTTCGTTCACCGGCTTCTTTTGCCACCTGGTCTCTGGCGCTCAACTTCTGTTCAACTTGAACAGAAGTCAGGTCTGTTCTTGCTCCCTGATGTTTAATGGCTTCCAGCTTCATTTTGTAGGCAAAGGCCCTTTCACTGGGGAGCAGATTTTCTCGCTGCAAATTGCTGTCAACCATAATAATTGTGGCAGCATCGTCATCCAAGTCGCGCACAATGACAGGCATGGTTTCTTTTCCGGCCAACTCGCTGGCTCTGCGGCGTCTGTGTCCGGCTACCAGCTCATAACTGCCATCAGGCAGAGGTCTGGCAATCGCAGGAACCAACACGCCATACTTTTTGATGCTGTCTGCGGTTTCTATCATTGCATCATCATCCTTGACCTTGAAGGGGTGATCCTTGAACGGATGCAGTTCAGATAGGGGAATTTCCTGGATTTTTTCCAGTTGCTCGTCTTGCCGACTTTCTTCAGTAGAAAACAGGTCATCTACTGAGGCCAGCTCTATTTTTTTCGCGCTGCTTTTCAAGTTTCATCACCTCCTGGGTCAGATTCTTGTAACCCTCGGCCACTTTGCCCTTGGGGTCATGGGCAAAAATACTCTTGCCCTCGGCACTGATTTCCTTTGCTCGGACAGAATGGGGAATCTCAGTTCCGAACACTTTGATTTTGCTGCCGTAGGTTTCTCGCAGCAGAGCCGCAATCTCCTTGGCAAAGTTGGTGCGGTTGTCCACCATCGTCAGCAGGATACCGTCGATCTGGAGCTTGGGGTTGATCTGCCGTTTCACCTTATTGACCGTCTGGAGCAGCTGTTCCAGGCCCTTGGCGGGCAGATACTCCGCCTGGACGGGGATTATGACCCTGTTGGCAGCCGCCAACGCATTGACCGTAAGCATCCCCAGGGAGGGCTGACAGTCAATCAGGATATGGGAATACTGTCCCTTGAGCGTGTCCAGGTATTGCCGCAAGATGGTCTCACGGCTCATGGCGTTCACCAGGGAGACCTCCATGCCGGAGAGCTGGATGTCGGCAGGCATCAGGTCAACGCCTTCCGGGTGGTGCAGGATGCCCTCGCCGGGGCGCATCGGCTCGTCCATCAGGATACGGCCCATCGCGTCGGACAGAGTAAAGGGCAGCTTGTCCGGCTGGGGATGGCCCAGGCTGATGGTCAGGCTGCCCTGCGGGTCTCCGTCGATCAGCAGAACTTTCTTCCCCGTCTGCGCCAGCCCGATACCCAGATTTGCGCAGGTGGTTGTCTTGCCAACGCCGCCTTTCTGGTTGGCGATGGCGATAATTTGTGTGTTCATTTCAGTTTCCTCCTGTGTCTTGAACAGAAGATGGAATGTAAAGAGGGTAAACTACCCCCTTGGGTTTTCTTAAAATCAAGAACATTTCGGCATCCTTTTGATTTAGGATTCATTTATCACGGTTCTGTACCGGACACTCCCATTGCCTGCGACGCTTTTAACGCTCGGACTGTGGCTGAGTGTAAGTTTTCCCCCTGTCCCTGGATCGTGGCCTCAAGTTATCAAGCTCTTTACCGGCGATAGGGAAGTCGCTCGACCCGTAGGCGTCATGGCGTATCACCGGAGTGGCTCTCCGAGGGACGGTTGTACCTGATGTTCTTCTGAATTTTCAAGGTCCACGAGATGTAACTCTCACTTGTAGGCCACGGCAGAGGCCGTTTGTTGCGCAAAAAATAAAAAAAGGAGCAGAAAATTTTTCTGCTCCCTGTTGTGACAAGGTATAATGACCTTTTATTGTGTGTAGCCACGCTTTTTACTCCAATTTCTAATCAACAGTAAAATCGTGTTGTGCATCTGTTCACTATTGTAATGCGAGGGGAAATACTGCTTGATTTCTTCTTCTTCAACAATCATCGGCTCTCTCTGGTTTGGTTTCTTTTCCGATAAGATACAAACCAAGTAATCTTCTGTAAAGTCTGATTCACTGGCCTTTTCTCGGATGGCTTTTGCCTGAGAAATAGATGGGGTTGCTTTTAGTGCTACCATTACCTTATATAGTAGCTTCTGTTGCTTCTTGTCCAAGTAGGAAATAGATACTGCTGGATTCAATGCCATTTTTCGATTATCAACCATTTCAAGGATTTCTGGTATCAATTCAGTAAGACGGATATAGCGAGAAATTTGGTTGCGACTTTGACCGACTTGTTCAGCAATTAACTCTCTGGATTCTTTTCCGACACACTTCCGCCCAAGTTGGGCGGAAGTAAATCCTTTACGCCCCTGATGGCTCATAGCTACCAACTTCATTTTGTATGCAAAGGCTCTTTCACTTGGGAGAATCGTTTCACGCTGAAGGTTTGCATCTACCATGTTTACAACTGCCTCATCATCCGTCATAGACTGGACTAAAACAGGCATCTCAGAGTAACCCAATACTTCACAAGCCGCTTTGCGTCGATGACCAGAAATTAGTTCATAACAATCCTCACCAATCTGGCGAGCCACCGCTGGATGAATTACACCGTGAATTTCAATGCTCTCAACAAGACGCCGAAATTCCTCATCGTCTCGTACCTGAAAGGGATGATTCTTAAATGGCTTCAGTTGTTCCAAGGGAATGTTTTTTACTGCTTGCCTTTGATCGTCTCGTCTCATAATGGCCTCCTTTACTGAAAGCTGAATTCGTCCAAAATTACGGAATTGGCTGCTGTGAAAATAGCAGCGAGCATGGACAAAATGTATTTTTGAAATCAGAATACATTTTTGCGTTCCCGTTTAGATTTGTACAAACAGCCCAAAATAACAACAAAAAACCCCCGCACATTGCCCAATTGGGAATGTACGGGGGTTTTGGTGATTAGATATAAACCTCCACGGTCAAATCATGCCATTTTGACGGTTTTATGCCGTATCCATGGGATTTATAGAAGGTTTGCGCTTCATCAAATCCAATGGTGAATGACAGAACTCTTACTTGCGGGGGTTCTTGATAGCAGCCTGGGCAGCAGCCAGTCTTGCGATCGGCACACGGAACGGAGAACAGGATACATAGTTTAAGCCTACCTTATGGCAGAACTCTACGGAAGACGGATCTCCGCCGTGCTCGCCGCAGATACCGCACTTAAGCTCCGGACGGGTTGCGCGTCCTTCCTTTACAGCCATTTCCACAAGACGGCCAACACCTGTCTGGTCAAGTCTTGCAAACGGATCGGACTCGTAGATCTTAGCCTTGTAGTAGGAATCTAAGAACTTGCCGGCGTCGTCACGGGAGAAGCCGAAGGTCATCTGTGTCAGGTCGTTGGTACCGAAGGAGAAGAACTCTGCCTCTTCAGCTACCTGTCCGGCTGTCAGAGCCGCACGCGGGATCTCGATCATGGTACCGATATGGTACTGGATGTCGGAGCCTTTCTCTTTCTTAACCTGCTCAGCAACTTCAACAACGATGTCCTTAACGAACTTCAGCTCTTTCTTCTCACCGATCAGCGGGATCATGATCTCCGGAACGATGTCGTAGCCGCACTCTTCCTTAACCTCGATGGCAGCCTCCATAACGGCACGGGTCTGCATCTTTGCGATCTCCGGATAAGTAACAGCCAGACGGCATCCACGGTGACCCATCATCGGGTTGAACTCATGGAGCTCATCACATTTTGCTTTAACAACTTCAACAGTCAGACCCATATCCTTTGCGAGCTCAGCCATCTCCTCAGTTGTCTTCGGAGTGAACTCATGCAGCGGCGGATCTAAGTAACGAACGGTCATCGGTCTTCCTTCCAGAGCCTTGTACATGCCCTTGAAGTCGCCCTTCTGGAACGGGATCAGCTCGTTTAATGCAGCCTCTCTTGCCTCAACGGTATCAGAAAGGATCATCTTTCTTAAGCTGTGGATTCTCTCGGGCTCGAAGAACATATGCTCGGTACGGCAGAGGCCGATACCCTCAGCGCCAAGCTTCACTGCGTTTGCAGTATCAGCCGGTGTATCTGCGTTGGTACGAACGCCCAGCTTACGGAAGCTGTCGGCCCAGTCCATGATCCTCTTGAAGTTTCCGCCAACGGAAGCCTCCTGAGTCTGGATATCGCCTTTGTAGATCTTACCTGTGGTTCCGTCTAAGGAGATGTAATCGCCTTCGTGGAAGGTATATCCGCCAAGGGAGAATTCCTTCTTCTCTTCGTCGATCTTGATCTCGCCGCAGCCGGATACACAGCAGGTACCCATACCACGGGCAACTACTGCTGCGTGGGAGGTCATACCACCGCGTACAGTCAGGATACCCTGTGCAGCGTGCATACCCTCGATGTCCTCCGGAGATGTCTCCAGACGAACCAGGATCACTCTCTCGCCCTTGCCGCCGATGCCTGCAGCCTTGGCAGTCTCTGCGTCGAAGCATACCTTACCTGCTGCTGCACCCGGGGAAGCCGGAAGAGCCTGTCCGATCACCTCGCCAGCCTTTAATGCAGCCGGATCGAAGGTGGGATGTAATAACTGGTCAAGAGACTTAGCCTCGATTCTGCATACAGCCTCCTCGGGAGTGATCTGTCCCTCGTCTACGAGATCGCAGGCGATCTGGATCGCAGCCGGAGCAGTTCTCTTACCGTTACGTGTCTGTAAGAAGTATAATTTGCCTTCCTCGATGGTGAACTCCATATCCTGCATATCGTGGAAATGGTTCTCCAGCTTCATTGCAAGATCCATAAACTGCTTGTAGCAGTCCGGAAGGTCTTTTTCAAGCTGGGTGATGGGCTGCGGTGTACGAACGCCTGCAACCACGTCCTCACCCTGGGCGTTGATCAGGTACTCACCGAAGATACCCTTTTCGCCAGTGGAGGGGTTACGTGTGAAGGCAACGCCTGTACCAGATGTCTCACCCTTGTTTCCGAATACCATGGTCTGTACGTTTACAGCGGTACCCCAGTCGCCCGGAATATCGTTCATACGACGGTATACGATGGCACGCGGGTTGTCCCAGGAACGGAATACAGCCTTAACGGCGCCCATCAGCTGCTCCTTGGGATCCTGCGGGAACTCTTCCCCATTCATAGCCTCTTTGTAAACAGCTTTGAACTTGTCTGCTAATTCCTTTAAGTCGTCAGCGGTCAGCTCTGTATCGAAATGAACGCCCTTTGCCTCTTTCATCTCGTCGATGATCTTCTCGAAGTAGGACTTGGGAACTTCCATAACAACGTCAGAATACATCTGGATGAATCTTCTGTAAGAATCATATGCAAAACGCGGATTGCCGGTCTTCTTTGCGAAGCCCTCAACAGCCACGTCGTTTAAACCAAGGTTTAAGATGGTATCCATCATACCCGGCATGGATGCTCTTGCACCGGAACGAACGGAAACCAGCAACGGATCTTCGGTATCACCGAATTTCTTTCCGTTTACACCCTCTAACCATGTAATAGCCTCGAAGATCTGGTTCTGGATCTCCTCTGTGATCTGCTTGCCGCTGTTGTAGTAATCGGTGCAGGCCTCTGTCGTAACAGTAAAGCCCTGCGGGATCGGCATGCCAAGGATCGTCATCTCAGCCAGGTTGCAGCCTTTACCGCCGAGAAGGTTTCTCATCGAAGCATTACCTTCTTCAAACTTATAAACCCACTTTGCCATAAGTTTTTCTTCCTCCTATCAAATTTGTAGAAAAGCTTCTACGTGACTAGTTTCTCCATTTCCCGGTTCCTGCCATGCGTTTTCCCATGTCCGCTGCCAGGACATATGGTTTGGAAATTTGCGCACAAAAACAGCAGGCCGGAAAACGGTCTGCTGACATTATAAGGGATATTGCCAGATATTGCAATATCCCCTAATGATTT
Source organism: Alitiscatomonas aceti (assembly GCF_025567195.1). Taxonomy (NCBI): domain Bacteria; kingdom Bacillati; phylum Bacillota; class Clostridia; order Lachnospirales; family Lachnospiraceae; genus Alitiscatomonas; species Alitiscatomonas aceti. Next base: position 14,882 of record NZ_JAOQJF010000027.1, read on the forward strand.
TTTCGCCAAAATATATAGCTTATGAGGTTTTCATCCCCATTTTTCCGCGGATCCTAGTAAAAACTGCTGATGACCAGAGTCATGCCGATCCCCAGGACCGCGCCTGCCGCCACCTGGAGAGGCGTATGGCCCACATACTCCTTCAGTTTCTCCTGGAGCAGGACTCCGTCCAGGTTCAGTATATTTTCAAAAAACACACTATTTAAAAGCTGCGCCTGTTTTCCCGTCTCCCGGCGGACGCCCATGGCATCGTACATGACGACCATGGCCACCACAAAGCTGATGGCAAATTCAAAGCTGCCCACGCCGTATTTAAGCCCCGATGCCGTGGTCAGCGCGCATACCGTGGCCGAATGGGAACTGGGCATCCCGCCAGAGCCGAACAGCCGCTCCGGGTTGAACGACCGGTTTAAGACCACGTCAATGATGATCTTTAAGACCTGGGCCACCGTCCAGCCCGCCACGGAACACACCAGCACCTGGTTCCCTAGTATCTCATTCCAAATCTCCATGGTTTCCTCCAAACTGCATTCCCTAGTACCCCAACAGCCAGTCGTACAGCTCCTGGTATTTTCCTGCGGATGTATTCCAGGAAAAATCCACCGCCATATCCCGGTCCACGATCTTGTTCCATTCACGCTTTTTATTGTAGTAGATATATTTTGCGTAGCGGATGATGTTTAACATCTCATGGGCATTGTAATTGGCAAAGGAGAAGCCGGTCCCGGTCCCCTCGTATTCATTGTATGGCCATACGGTATCCTTTAAGCCGCCGGTCTCCCGGACAATGGGCACAGTGCCGTACCGGAGAGCCATCAGCTGGCTTAAGCCGCAGGGCTCAAACAGGGACGGCATCAGGAAGGCATCGCAGGCCGCGTAGATCTTATGGGACATGGGCTCCGAATAATAGATCTGGGCAGATACCCGGTCATGGTATTTCCAGTCATAATGACGGAACATGTTCTCGTATTTATCGTCTCCCGTTCCCAGGACCACCAGCTGCACATCGTCGGTACAGATCTCGTCCATCACGCACTGGATCAGATCCAGGCCCTTCTGATCCGTAAGACGGGAAACGATGCCGATCATGAATTTCTTGTCATCTCTTGCCAGTCCCAGTTCCTCCTGGAGCGCCAGCTTATTCTTTGCCTTTTCCTTCCGGAAATTTTTCGCGTTATACTGCTGGGCGATATAGGGATCGGTCTCCGGGTTGAAATCATCGTAATCGATGCCGTTGACGATCCCCCTCAGGTCGTTGGCCCGGGCTCTCATGAGTCCGTCCAGGCCCTCGCCGTAAAACGGGGTCTTGATCTCCTCTGCGTAGGTGCTGCTCACGGTGGTGATGGCGTCCGCATATACCAGGCCGCCCTTTAACATATTGCCGTCCTTGTAGGCCTCCAGCTTATCCGGCGTAAAATAGTAATCCGGAAGGCCGGAAAATCTCTGGATGGTCTTCACATCCCACACACCCTGGAATTTCAGATTGTGGATCGTCATGACCGTCTTCATATCGCGGAAGAATTCTCCGCCGCGGAACCGGTCCTTTAAATAGACTGGGATCAGTCCCGTCTGCCAGTCGTGGCAGTGGACGATATCCGGCTTCCATCCGATCACCGGAAGGGCCGAAAGGGCTGCCTGGGAGAAGAAGGAGAACTTTTCCAGATCATAATACCAGTCGCCGTAGGGCTTTTCCCCCCAGAAGTAGCTTTCATTATCGATGAAATAAAATGTGATCCCTTCATATACATACTGGAGGATCCCCACATAACGGCTCTGGCCCAGATAATCCATATAGAAATGGTCTATATAGGTCATTTCATTGCGGAGCACTTCTTTTATACAGAGATATTTGGGTATCATCACACGTACGTCAAAGTATTTTTTGTCAAAACATTTGGGAAGAGAACCCACAACGTCCGCCAGGCCCCCGGTCTTGATAAAAGGCACAGCCTCCGAAGCGATAAATAATATGTTTTTCATACTGAACCCATCCTTCCGCTAATACAGTTTTCGCTCATTTTCATTAGGTTCAGTATACCACATTCCCAGGGATTTAGAAAGTAGGTCCATAAACTTTTTAGATTCTCTTATATATGGCTGGACGGTTACATTCTCTTATAGTCCAGGCGGATCTTATCTGCGATCAGTGCCACAAATTCTGAATTCGTCGGTTTTCCCTTGCCCCCGTTGACCGTATAGCCAAAAAGTTCATTCAGGGTATCCATCTTTCCCCGGCTCCAGGCCACCTCAATGGCGTGGCGGATGGCCCGCTCCACACGGCTGGACGTGGTCTGATGACGCTTGGCAATGGTGGGATATAAGATCTTTGTCACCGATGACAGCATCTCCGCGTCCTGCACCGACATGATGATGGCATCTCTCAGATACTGATATCCCTTAATATGGGCAGGGATCCCGATCTCATGGAGCATCTGGGTCACATCGGTCTCCAGGTTCTGCTCCATGTACGCCGCCTTATCCAGATATGGCTGTACCCGCCGCACGCCTCCGTGGTCGCCGGCCGCAGCAGCCCGTACCCTTCCCCGGCTGACCCGGCGGATCTTATCCAACACCACGTCCCGGCTGAACGGCTTCATTATGTAGTAATTGGCTCCCAGACGGAACGCGTCCTCGGTCACATCCTGGCTGCTGGCAGCCGTTACCATAATGAAGGACGGCGTTCCCTTCATCTGGCTGTTGTTCCTGACCCGCTCCATCACAGAAATCCCATCCAGTCTCGGCATGATCACATCCATCAGAACGATATCCGGGTTCGTCTCCACGATCATGTTATACGCATCCTCACCGTTGTCCGCCTTTCCCACCACATGGATCCCGTCTTCCTTCTCAAGTATCTCTCCCAACAGATTTAACGTCTGTCTGTTATCATCTGCGATTGCAACCGAAACCTCTGCCATAGCATTCCCTCCTAAACTGTCATAATCAATGTCTATCCCCCTGCATTTTCCATTTTCTTTTAAAAAACGGGGAACAAGCGGTTTTATTATAGGCTTTTAACCGAGAAAGAAGCAATGAAATTCGTCCGCAACTTTCGACAACGTTTGACAATTTGCATAGAACGCAAAAAAAGCATTATCATTTTTCATGATCGATGCTTTTTTCTGAACATAATGTAACAATATGTCTTTTATCGGTTTTTCCCTTGTGTCCTCTGGATCCCCTGTCCCCAGGCTACCGCTTCACTGCCACAAGATGATTGACGAACTGCTGGGCCGTCCGGCCGGAAAGACCGCCGCCCCGCATCTCAAACCGGTTGGCTTCATAACCGATCTCCTCATCACTCATCTCCTCCGGCGTGATCCCGGCCCGGCGTGCCAGCTCCACAGCCATCGCATTGAAGCCGCTCTTATCCGGCTTGGCGTAATAGATAGTAAGGCCGAACCGGTTCACCAGGGACAGCTTTTCCTCCATGGTATCGGACCGGTGCATGTCCTCTCCGTGCTCCATGTCGTCCCGGTCGCGGCTGGTCTCTTTTATAAGGTGACGGCGGTTGGAGGTGGCATAGATCAGCACATTATCCGGCTTTGTCTCCACGCCTCCCTCGATGACGGCCTTTAAGAACTTATACTCGATCTCAAATTCCTCGAAGGACAGATCATCCATGTAGATGATGAACCGGTAATTCCGGTTCTTCACCTGGGCGATGATGGCGGAAAGATCCTTGAACTGGTGCTTGTAGATCTCGATCATCCTGAGGCCGTCGGGGTAAAACTGGTTCACGATGGCCTTGATGCTGGTGGATTTTCCTGTACCGGAATCTCCAAATAAAAGGACATTGTTGGCGGCCTTTCCCTCCACGAAGGCCTTGGTATTATCCACCAGCTTCTTTTTCTGGAGCTCATAGCCAATGAGATCGTCCAGCATCACTGCATCCATATTGTTGATGGGAAGGAAGCGGACGGTCCCGTCCTCATTCCCGGCAATGCGGAAGGCCTTATTCAGTCCGAACATACCCACGCCGTAATCCCGGTAAAACCCGGTCACATGGAAAAAAAAGGCCTCTGCATCCTCTGCCTCCGCCAGCTTTTCACTCAGGGCCCGCACCTTCTCACTGACGTTCCTGTTATACATCAGTTCCTTTTTCCGGATGGCCTTATAATGGGTCAGATGGTAAAAGCAGTCGATGGAAAGCGCCTCCTCCATCCAGGAAAAATCGTAATGGAACAGCTGCCGGAACATTTCAAGATCATGTTTTACAAAGATATTGACCGTTCCGTCCTGGGCTCCCACCTTTTCACATACAAGGCTGAAGGGATTCTCACTGGTGATCAGGAGAAAGGTCAGGTAATTCTGCCAGAGGTTTTTATCAAAGGCATAATCAGTGGATACAGAAAGGAGGTTTTTCACCTGGCCGAATACCCGGGTGCGCAGCACGTCCCTGTCCTGGCTCCCGTCTTTTAATCTCATGCAGATATCAGAAAGCTGCCAGAGGATCGAGTCCTCCGGCAGTTTTCCGTATACCAGCAGATTGGATACGATCTGGTTCATTATTCTACGATTGCTCCTCTGTCTGCTGAGGATACCATTCTGGCATACCGTTTCAGATATCCGGTCACCTGCTTCGGCTCCTTTAACTTCATGGTCCTTCTGCGCTCCTCCATCTCCTCATCGGAAACCAGCAGCTTTATGCTGTAATTGGGAATGTCGATGGCGATCTGATCCCCATCCTTCACATAGGCGATGGGGCCTCCGGCCGCTGCCTCTGGAGAAATATGGCCGATGGCGGCTCCGCAGGACGCGCCGGAAAATCTTCCGTCCGTCAGAAGGGCCACGGTGGTATCCAGCTTCATTCCCACGATGGCGGAGGTGGGGGAAAGCATTTCCCGCATTCCAGGTCCGCCGGACGGGCCCTCGTAGCGGATCACCACCACGTCTCCAGGCACGATCTTTCCGGCATAAATGGCTGCAATGGCCTCCTCCTCAGAGTCGAAGCACCGGGCAGTCCCCGTGTTCACCAGCATTTCCTGCTTTACGGCAGAGCGCTTTACAATGGCTCCGTTGGGCGCCAGGTTTCCAAAGAGCACCGCCAGCCCTCCGGTCTTTGTATACGGACGGTCCAGTGGCCGGATCACCTCCGGATCACGGTTCTCTGCATGAGCCACGTTCTCACCCAGGGTCTTTCCTGTGACGGTCATACAGCTTCCGTCGATCATCCCGCCGTCCAGCAGCTCCTTTAACACAGCGGAGATCCCTCCGGCCTGCATCAGATCCTGCATGTGGTGATGGCCCGCCGGAGCCAGATGGCACAGGTTGGGCGTCTTCTCGCTGATCTCGTTGATCATATGGAGATTGATGGAGATCCCCGCCTCATGGGCAATGGCCGGAAGATGGAGGGCTGAGTTGGTGGAGCAGCCCAGGGCCATGTCCGCGGTCAGGGCATTCTCAAAGGACTTTTCCGTCACGATGTCCCTGGGACGGATGTTGTTCTCAAGAAGCTTCATGACCTGCATCCCCGCCGTCTTTGCCAGGCGGATCCGCTCGCCGTAAACCGCCGGGATGGTTCCGTTTCCTGGAAGGCCCAGTCCCAGGACCTCTGTAAGGCAGTTCATGGAGTTGGCCGTGAACATACCGGAGCAGGAGCCGCAGCCGGGACAGGAGCTTCCCTCGATCTCAGCCAGCTCACCGTCGCCGATGAGACCGGCCTTTCTGGCTCCCACTGCCTCAAACACGGAGTTTAAGTCTCTTTGTCCAATGGAGAGCATGGGGCCTCCGGATACGAAAATACAGGGGAGATTCAGGCGCAGGGCCGCCATGAGCATTCCCGGCACGATCTTGTCGCAGTTGGGAATGAACACCAGGGCGTCGAAGCAGTGGCCGCTTACCATGCATTCGATGGTATCCGCGATCAGCTCCCTGGAGCTTAAGGAAAAATGCATGCCCTTGTGGCCCATGGCGATGCCGTCGCAGACGCCGATGGTATTAAACTCCATGGGAGTCCCGCCGGCCGCCAGAACGCCGTCCTTGACGGCCCTGGCAATGGTCTGTAAGTGTACGTGGCCCGGGGCGATCTCATTGAATGAGTTGACCACGCCCACGAAGGGGCGGCGGATCTGCTCGTCGCTGTATCCGTCGGCTTTTAAAAGGGAACGGTGGGGAGCACGCTCCACGCCGGATTTTACCTGATCAGAATTCATATGCTGCACTCCTGTCCTTCCTTAAGATTATTTTGCCTCGTCTAAGTTCTGGGCCTGCTTCCAGCCCATCTTGGCCCTTAACTCGCGGCCGGTCTTTGCTGCCAGCGTGTCCGCATGAGCGGCTCTGGCTGCGTTGAACATGGTGCGGCCTACCTGGTTTTCCAGGATCCAGTTCTTGGCAAAGGTGCCGTCCTGGATCTCTGTGAGCACCTGCTTCATCTCTGCCTTTACGGAATCGGTGATGATCCGCTTTCCGGTCATGTAGTCGCCGTACTCAGCCGTATCGGAGATGGAATAGCGCATTCCCTCAAATCCGGCGTTGAAGATCAGATCTACGATCAGCTTCATCTCATGGATACACTCAAAATATGCGTTCTCCGGCTTATATCCGGCCTCCACCAGCGTATTGAAGCCAGCCTCCATCAAGGCGCATACGCCGCCGCAGAGGACTGCCTGCTCACCGAAGAGGTCGGTTTCTGTCTCTTCTTTAAATGTAGTCTCTAAGATCCCGCCTCTGGCTCCGCCGATGCCTGCCGCATAGGCCTTTGCCACCTCCATGGAATTTCCGGAGGGATCCTGCTCCACGGCCACCAGGCAGGGCACGCCCTTTCCAGCCACATACTGGGAACGGACGGTGTGGCCCGGACCCTTGGGAGCGATCATGATCACGTTCACGCCGGCCGGCGGGATGATCTGTTTAAAGTGGATATTAAAACCATGGGCAAAGCACAGGGTCTTTCCGTCGGTCAGATTTTCCCTGATATCGTTTTTATAAAGAACCGCCTGCTTTTCATCGTTTACCAGGATCATGATGATATCGGAGGCCTTTACGGCGTCAGCGGTATTCATTACAGTAAAGCCGTCCTCTTTTGCCTGTACGGCAGATTTAGAGCCCTCATACAGACCCACCACCACGTCACAGCCGGAATCCCTTAAGTTCAGCGCATGGGCATGCCCCTGGGAACCGTATCCGATCACAGCGATCTTCTTTCCATCCAGAAGTGATAAATTGCAGTCTCTCTCATAATACATTGTAGCCATAGTTTTTTCTCCTTTTTTATATATAAAATTTGGTTAAAGCCTTTTTCATCCGCGCTTACGGTTCCGGCTGATCTTCCTCCGCCTCCCTGGGAGCGACGCTTAAGGTATTGTCCCAGCCGATCCCAATGGCGATATCTCCGGAGCTGCTTAACTCCAGGATCCCAAACTTGCGGATCTTCTCCACGAAGGAATCCACCTTTTCCTTGGTCCCTGTGATCTCGGCAGTCAGGTGCTCTTCTCCAAAGTCCACCACCTTCCCTCCGTATTCATTGATCAGCTCCAGCACCTGGTGCTTGGAGGAGCCGCGCTCCGTTCCGGTCAGATGCATCTTTACAAACATATGCTGGGCAAATAATGTATGCTCCTGTTCCAGAAGGGCCACAGTCTTCACATCATAAAGCTTATAAAGCTGGCGTACCACCTGGTCCTTCATATACTCATCTCCCGTGGACACGATGGTGAGCCGGGTGTATTCCGGGTTCTCTGTAGGTCCGGCGGAAATGGCGTCGATGTTATAGCAGCGCTTGGCGTAAAGTCCGGCGATCCGGTCCAGGACACCAAAGCGGTTGTTGACGATCAGGCCAACGGCAAATCTCTCTTCCATAGGCTTATCCTTTCACTATCATGTCTCTGGCCGACCGGCCCGGCGGGATCATGGGGAGCACCTTTTCGTCCATACCGATATGGCAGTCGATGAGCACCGGTCCGTCGCTCTGATCCGCCTCGTCCAGGGCTTTCTTCAGCTCCTCCATGGTATGGGCAGAAACTCCTTTTGCCCCGAAGGCTGCTGCCAGGGCCGGGAAATCCGTCCTCCGGTCCAGGGTGGTATGGGAGTAATGGCAATCGTAAAAGATCGTCTGCCACTGTCTCACCATGCCTAAAACATCGTTGTTCATCACCACAATGGTCAGGGGCAGGTTCTGGCTCACCGCCGTGGCCATTTCGTTTAAATTCATCCCGAAGCTTCCATCCCCGGTAAAAAGCACCGTCCGCTTTCTTCCGTTGGCGATGCAGCCTCCGATGGCAGCTCCCAGGCCGTAGCCCATGGTCCCCAGGCCGCCGGAGGTCAGAAGCCTCTGGGGCTTTTCAAATTTATAGAACTGCATGGTCCACATCTGGTGCTGTCCCACGTCGGTGGCCACCACCGTGTCCGCGTCCCCGTGGCGGTTCACCTCTTCAATGATCGCCCTGGGACTGAAGCCTTTTGCAGGCGGCAGGACCTCCGCGCTCTTATACTCTTCGATCTGGCGGAGCCAGTCCGGATGCTCACACTGGGGGAGCACATCCAGGATCCTTTGAAGGATCATCTTCACATCTCCCCACATGCTGATATCGGGACTCACATTCTTTCCGATCTCCGCCCGGTCGATATCGATATGGACCGTCATGCATTTACTGGTATATTCATTCAGGTCGCCGGTGGCCCGGTCCGAAAACCGCACGCCCACAGCAAACAGCAGATCGCACTGGGACTGGGCCATGATGGAGGCGTACTGTCCGTGCATGCCGCACATGCCCAGGTTCAGCGGATAAGAGGCCGGCACTGAGGTAAGGCCCATCATGCTGAGTCCCACTGCCGCATCTAACCGCCTTGAAAGCTCCAGGACTTCTTTTTCAGCACCCGAGGCGATCACGCCGCCGCCCGCATAAATAAACGGCCGCTTTGCTTTCTTTACCATTTCCAGCAGCTCGTCCAGGCTGCTGATGCTGGTCTTTCTCTCCTTCTTCACAGAAGGTGCCTTCATATCCGGATCGTATTCCCACTCCGCCGCCTGGACGTTTTTTGGGATATCGATGAGCACCGGCCCCTTCCTCCCGTCATTGGCGATCTCAAAGGCCTCCTGGATCGTCCTCTGGAGATCCTTAATATCCCGCACCATGAAATTGTGCTTCACGATGGGCTGGGTGATCCCCACGATATCCACCTCCTGGAAGGAGTCCTTCCCCAGGCTGCTGACTGCCACGTTTCCTGTGATGGCTACCATGGGCACTGAATCCAGGTATGCGTTGGCAATGCCGGTCACCAGGTTGGTGGCTCCGGGCCCGCTGGTGGCCAGGACCACTCCTGTTTTCCCGCTGGCCCTGGCATAGCCGTCGGCCGCATGGGCCGCTCCCTGTTCATGGGCCGATAATACATGGCGGATCCGGTCTGATGCCAGGTAGAGCTCATCATAAATATTTAAGACCGCGCCGCCCGGATATCCAAATATCACTTCCACTCCCTGATGGATCAGCTCCTCCACCAGGATCCGTGCACCATTCATTTTCATAAAATCTTCCCCTTGTCTGGTTGATGGAAACAGATCTTCCGGGCCGCCTCCACAGAAAATTTCCCTTCCGCCGCACGGCGGTCCCCGCAGAAAGCGTTTTTTATATCATAGGATGTACTTTCCCATGATACAAAAAAACCTTACAGCGTCGTGCTGTAAGGTTTCTCTCTATCCCAAATTTCTTTGAGTATACTGCCGTCAGATCCCTTAAGTTTCAGCATAACGCAAATAAGCATTCCCGTCCACGACGATAATGCTGCCAATAATTCGGATCACGACTGCGATTAGTACCAGTTCCATCATCATTGTATCTGCGTCTCCTTCCCTTAATGTTAGTTTATATTATACAAATTTCATCTGAAATTGCAAGTGCTTTATTTTCATATTTTCCATAAATCTTGGTTATGGTACGGCGAAACCGTGCGCCCCGCTGCGGGGCCAGGCGGCCGGTCGTCTTCCCGGCAGAGTCACAGTGCTCCGGCCTTCGGTCATCTTCCCGGCAGGAACCGGTCTGCCGGCACATGGATGTCCACGCTGAACGCCGTTTTTATAAGCCAGAGGAAGAACCACAGCACCAGCACCGGTATCACACAGTTAATGATGATCAGGACCGCCACTGCATCCACAAAGCGGCCCAGCGCCTTTTTGGCCTGATCCACTGCTCCATTGAGCTTCTCTCCTACCCCTAAGATCCAGCCGGACAGTCCCTTTTCCTCTCCGGATGCCTCCGCCGCTTCCTCTTCCACCGCTCCTGCGGCTTTTTCCGCCTCCTCAATGGTCTGGCTGACCTCAAAGGCCTCCTCGATCAGACTGCTGACCTTTAAGCTCGCGGGGATCACCATAAATATGGCGAGGCCGGTCACAGCAAGGCGCAGGGCTAAACGTTTTAAAACACCGGAGGATAAAAACATTCCCAGGATCCCCAGGACGCAGGCAGCCGGGATCAGAAGAGAAAAGGCCGCATGGCCCGTAATGGCCAAAAGGAACTTCTCCAGCATCACAGCCCCCGCGGCGATCATCAGATAGCTCCCAAGCTCTGCGATCTGGTCCGCCAGGGGAGTCGTGGCATCCCCCGGAATGGCTGCCACAGCGATGGAGCTGGCCGCCACAGCCGCCGTCATCTCCATGACCGTGATCTTCTTTTCCTCCAGGGCCTCCATGGAGGCCTTATGGTATTCCGGCGCAGATACTCTTTCCGATACTACAAAAGCCGAAAGCGCTGCCACTGCAAGCAGCACCAGGGCCAGGACCGTCTTCTGCATCATATTTTTATTTAATTCCATGTTCTGTTATCCTTTCTCTTATGGTACGGCTTTCTCTCACGGAATGGGGACCCCGGAAGGACCGGCTGCCGGCCGCTTTTTCCTATGGCATAAAAAAGGCGTCCAGAGACAGCCGCAGGACGCCGTTTTTCGTTTTCCCGTTTACAGTTTTGAATATCCGTATGGATTGATCAGCGCATCCAGCTTCTTTCCTTCCTTGCAGATCGGACAGTTGCGGTAATCGCTGAACATATAATCCGGCAGCTCCCGCTTTCCGAATACGGATTTGATGGGGATCCCGTTCATCTCGTCCAGGGCGCTGAACACTGCCGATACGCTCTGGATGATGCCGCCGTAATACTGGATTCCCTCGATGCCCTTGTTGATGGTAAGACCCGTGGTCACGGTGGCAGTCAGAAGGATCACATTCTTCCCGTTTAACATGGGACGGAAATTATCCTTGAACATGATCTGGCTGTTGCTGTTGAATTCGGGCTTGATGATATAAATGGTCTTATGGGCGTTCAGGGACAGGAAGCCGCCCTTTGTCAGCTCCTCTGCCAGAAGCGTTCCGATGACCTCTGTTCCTTCCATGCATACGATGGTATCCACGACCATGTCATACAGGTACATATGTACCAGTGCCCTGGCGATCTCCTGGGCCTCACTGACGCGGCTCTTGATGGTCGTCAGATCGATATAATAATTGGTGTGGGCATGGTTGGTGGCAAAATGGCCTTTCGTGACCTTTAAGCCAACGTCCGTTCCGGGTGCATAAATTTTCTCGTACTTCAGCTCCATAGATCTGCCTCCTTTTTATGGGTTTCACGCACATAGCCGTTCAGATATCTGACTCTATTATACTAAACCTTCCGAGGTATCACAAGAAAAATTTACACATTTTATCTATTTTTTTGAAATAGAGTTACTATTTTCCCATTTTCTTTACCAGGCCAGCACCTCATGACCGTCCTCGGTCACCAGCACCATGATCTCCCACTGGGCCGACGGCTTCCCATCCTCCGTATAAATGGTCCAGCCGTTTCCATCGTCCACAAAGATCTCGTCGCCGCCCATATTGACCATGGGTTCAATGGTAAAGATCATGCCCGGAGCCATAAGCATTTCCGTTCCCCTGCGGGTCACATAGCTGACAAAGGGATCCTCATGGAATTCCAGTCCCACGCCGTGGCCTCCCACATCCTCCACCACTGTATAGCCGTGCTTTTTCACATGGTCATGGACGGCCTGGCCCATGTCTCCCAGATATCCCCATGGCTTCACCTCCTGGAGCCCCTTTTCCACCGCTTCCCTGGTGACGCGCACCAGCTTCTCCTTTTCCGGTCCCACATCCCCGATCATGAACATACGGGAGGAATCGGAATAATAGCCGTGGAGGATGGTGGACACGTCCACGTTGATGATATCGCCCTCCTTTAAGACCACGTCCTCCGACGGGATACCGTGGCACACCTGGGCGTCGATGGAGGTGCAGACGCTTTTGGGGAAACCCTCATAGCCCAGAGGAGCCGGGATCCCTCCGTGCTTTGTTGTATAATCATACACCCACTGGTCGATCTCCGCCGTTGTGATCCCGGCCCTGATCCGCTCTGCCACGTAGTCCAGCACCGCCACATTAAGCTTTCCGCTCTCCCGGATCCCCTGGATCTGCTCCGGCGTTTTTATGATCTTGTGGGACGGCACCTCATGGCCCATGAACCGGGCTCTGCTCACCCTTCTGTCGAATTCCTGGTGACACTGGCCGTAGGGCTTTCCGCTCCCGCACCAGCATGGGTCTCCGCTTCCGATTCTCTTTAACATTTATTTTTCCTCTTTTCCATGATTTTTTATGAACACAAAGCTGTTTTCCTCCGAATGCTCCGGAGAATACCCGTAGCCGGATACGGAAAACTCTTTGACTGCTTCCACATCTGTAACATTGTTTTCTGCCAGAAAACGGACCATCTCTCCTCTGGCCATTTTGGCCTCCGTGGCCTTTACCTTTACTTTTCCATCCTTCAACACGCCAAAGACACAGGTAACAAACCGGATATCCGGCGTCAGGAACAGCTCGATGGCTTTGCTGTATTCCCTGGAGGCCAGATTTATGATCACAGGCGTATTTTCTGCCTTCCCGCTGCTGCCCGGCGCTGTCTCCTCTTCTGTCTTTCCGGTCAGCTCCTCAAACAGACTGCTCCCCCAGAAATCGTACAGATCCTTCTTTCCATCCACCGCCAGCCTGGCCTGCATTTCCAGGCGGTAGGGCGTTACCCGGTCGTCGGGCCGCAGGATCCCATAAAAACCGCTCAGGATCCGCAGATGGTTTTTTACGTATTCCCACTGGTCATGGGAAAACAGGTGAGGCGCCATATACTGGTACTGGATCCCCACATAGGAAAGAAGGGCCGGCGTCAGAGCCCGGTCCAGATCCATGGCCTGGTACCGCTCAAAATTTTCCCGGGTGATCCGGTCGTTGGCCTTAAACAGCTCCTTAAGCTCCTCTTCTGACATGGAGCAGAGCCGTTCATGCAGCCGTTTTGTCCGGTCCAGAAACACCGGGAAACCGCCGGGTTCAAACAGATCGCTGCATTCTTCCATTTTCTTTGCGGGGGAAATAATGATCTTCATCGGATGTTTTCGCTCCTTGCATATTTTTCCAGCCTTCGGTATAATGAGGATATCAGAGGGCCGCGCTCCGCGGCCCGGGGCTCCGGCTCCGGCACTGGATATTTCCGGCTCCGGACCGGGTCCCCGTCACTTATCATACATTCACAGAATGGGTTTGTCAAACCATTCTGCACAGGGGTGTACAGCAGGAAAGGGGAAACGTCATGAAGGTATTAGTCACAGGGTTCGATCCGTTTGGCGGCGAATCCATAAATCCGGCCTGGGAGGCCGTAAAATGTATCAGAAATGAGATCGCCGGGGCAGAGATCGTCACCATGCAGATCCCAACCGTAGTCGGCAGATCCATTGAAAGGATCCATGAAAAGATGAAGGAACTCCAGCCGGATATGGTCATAAGCGTCGGCCAGGCAGGCGGCAGGTTCGGCGTAACGCCGGAGCGGGTAGCCATCAACATCACCGACGCCAGGATCCCCGATAACGAAGGAAACCAGCCCATTGACGAGCCAGTTTTTGCGGATGGGGATGCCGCGTACTTCAGCAATCTTCCCGTGAAGGCCATGGTCCAGGCCATCAAGGACGCCGGATATCCGTCCAGTCTGTCCAACTCCGCCGGAACCTATATCTGCAACCATGTGATGTACGGGATCCTCTATTATATCCATAAGGAATTCCCGGATGTCCGCGGCGGCTTTATCCATGTACCATACGCCGCATCCCAGGCAGTCAATAAACCCAATACGCCGTCCATGGCCATTGCAGACATCACCGCAGCCCTGGAGGCCGCCATTGAGGCCGCCGTCCGCAACACATGCGATATCCGGGCAGTGGGCGGGGAGATCCATTAAGGGGATAGTCCGCCCCGGCGTATATAAAATATCAGTTTCAACTGAAAAATCATATCAAATACGTCCTGTAAGAGCATACATGCTCTGATGCAGGGCGTATTTTTGTTTTTCTCATCTTCCAGTCCGCTATCCGCGAAAATCACAAAGTCTTTTGCGGGAAGCGGTCCTGCCTCATAAAAACAAATCATTGACTGCACGCGGCGTGCAGTCTTACGCTGAAAAGGAAGATGAGGTAATGATGTGGAAGCGAAAACGTTGCGAGAAATATGCGCCGGTACCGGAGTATCCAGGCGTACCATCCAGGGATATGAAAAAGCCGGGCTGGTTTCTGCCTCCGGTAAAAATAAATATGGCCACCTGCTCTATGACCAAGCGGCAGAGGAACGGATCCGGAACATCCGTTTCTATCAGCAGATCGGGTTTCCGGTCCGCGAAATATCCGGGATTATTGACGCTTCCATCCCAGTGAAGCGCAAAGCCCTAAAAAACAGGATCAAGGCGTTAAAAAGGGAGCAGGATGAGCTGAAACGTCTGATAGAAAAAGCGTTGAAGCTGCTGGACTCGCTCTCATGATACGCTGCCGGCAGGAACGTTCCCAGGAATTACCAAAAACCATTATACTAGGAGGAATCATAATGAACATGAAGAAAACAGCTCTCGCAGGAGTCTGTGCTGCGGCCATGACAATTTCCATGGGGCTCACCGCCTTTGGAGGACAGTGGAGATCTGATGCCCACGGCTGGTGGTACCAAAACGAGGATGGAAGCTATCCAGCAGATGCCTGGCAGTGGATCGACGGAAACAGCGATGGAACAGCCGAATGTTACTTCTTCGACAGCCAGGGATACTGTATGACGAATACTGTAACCCCCGACGGCAGCACGGTGAACGAGTATGGAGCCTGGACCATAAATGGCACGGTCCAGGTGAAGGCTTTCCCCAGGGAATCCGGAGCCACAGATGGGATCCGGTCCGAATTTAAAAAGGCGCTGGATACATATGAGCAGTTTTTCGACGAGTACTGCGCCTTCATGAACAGGTACTCCAATTCCGGTTACAGCCCCGAAATGATGGGAGACTATGTCGCTTTCCTCTCAAAGTACCAGGAAGCCATGGATAGCCTCAACCGACTGGATAACCAGGAATTAAATAACTCAGAGCTTCTGTATTATCTGGAGGTCACTGAGCGCATTACCCAGAAACTGACAGAGGTTTCCCTGTAATAGGAAGGGATTGTAAAAACTGTGTGAATTTAAAAAAAGAACGTATGGGCGGCCCCTTTTGGGGCCGCCCATACGTTTTACAGTACAACGCCGTCCTTAAAGATGGAGATCTCTCTGAATCCCTTCTCCTCGGCCTTTGTCTGCTTTCCGTCTGCCGTTTCGATCACCAGCTGCAGCAGTCTCTTTGCAGCGTCGTCGATGGATTCTCCATCGGCGATGGGGCCGGCGTCAAAGTCGATCCAGCCCTTTTTCTTTTCCGCAAGCTGGCTGTTGGTGGCCAGCTTAAGAGTCGGGGCCGGAGCTCCGAAGGGGGTTCCCCTTCCTGTGGTGAACAGGATCATATGGGCTCCTGCCGCTGTCATGGCTGTGGCGGAGACCAGATCGTTTCCAGGTCCATACAGCATATTGAGCCCCTTGGCTGTCACCGGATCTCCGTAGCCGATCACGTCCATGATGGGAGCCGTACCGCCCTTCTGGACACAGCCGCAGGACTTGTCCTCCAGGGTGGTGATCCCGCCCTGACGGTTTCCGGGACTGGGGTTGTCATAAACCACCTCATTATGGCTGATAAAATAATTCTTAAAGCCATTGATCATGTCCACGGCCTTTTCAAACACCGCTTCATTGACGCAGCGGTTCATTAAGAAGCCCTCTGCGCCAAACATCTCCGGCACCTCTGTGAGCACGGTGGAGCCGCCTCTGGCCGCCATCATGTCGCTGAAGCGGCCCACAGCCGGATTGGCCGTGATCCCGGATAAGCCGTCAGAGCCGCCGCACTTCATGCCGATGACCAGCTCGCTTACAGGAATGGGCTCTCTCTTAAACTGGGACGCATATTCCGCACACTGCTTTAACAGCTCCCGGCCCTCAGAAAACTCATCCCCGGCTTCCTGGCAGATCAGGAATTTTACCCGGTCCTTATCGTAATCGCCCAGCTCCTCTAAGAACTGCTCGTGGGTCAGATTTTCACAGCCCAGTCCCAGCACCAGCACAGCCGCCGCGTTGGGATGACGCACCAGGGCCGCCAGAAGCTTCCTTGTCTGGGCATGGTCCTCGCCGGTCTGGCTGCATCCGAAGGGATGGGGGAAGGTGTAAAGACCGTCGATGGTCCCTGTCACAAGATCCTGATTGTCCCGCACCATCTTCTTGGCCACATCGTTGACGCAGCCCACCGTGGGAATGATCCAGATCTCATTGCGGATGGCGGCGCGGCCATCCTTTCTGCGGAAGCCCTGGAAAGTCTCCGGCTCCACCTTTTCAGGGAATGTGAGGCTTGGGGTATAGGTGTACTCCATCTCACCTTCCAGGTTGGTCTTTACGTTATGGGTGTGCATCCAGGTTCCCGGAGCAGCATCCTCGGTGGCATGACCGATAGGAAAGCCATATTTTACCACATTTTCACCCTTTTTGATGGGAAGAAGGGCGATCTTATGGCCCTGGGGGATGTCCATAAGAGCTTTAACAGTGATCCCTCCGGCGGTGATCTCCTCGCCTTCTGCGATGGGATGGAGAGCCACTGCCACGTTGTCCAGATCAGAAATCCTTATTGTCTTCATATTTCAAATTACAGGCAGCTTGCAAACGCAGCCTTTGCTCCTTCCGTGCGGATCATCTTTAAGTCGGCAGTAACGGTTTCTTCCAGTCCGGCGATCTTTGTAAGATCCTGATCCCACATCTGTTCGTTGGTAAGAACGGCATGGACCAGAGCCTCTGGAGTGTCGTTTCTGTGGGCATAGTAAAATTCCAGGGCCCAGCGGTCATCGCTTACAGTATACTCATTTCCAGCCGGGCGTCTGCATACCAGTCCGGCGTCCGTAAGGGACTGGATCTCATTGCTGTAAAATGCGATATAAGCAGCCAGGGACATGGTCAGGCACTGGGGCAGGCAGCCCTTTTCCTCAATGTAGCCTAAGAAGGACGGCATATTCCGGGCTTTCCACTTGGAGGTGGAATTTAAGGAAATGCTCATGAGCTCATGGTTTACAAAGGGATTATTGAACCGGTCCTCCACGGCGGCAGCAAACTGCATCAGATCGTCCTTATCCAGCGGAAGGGTCGGGATCACCTCATCGTAGAGCATCTTGTTCATGAAGCCCTTGATGGTCTCATCGTTCATGCAGTCCCGGACGATATTTTCACCTGCCAGGTATGCGCCGAGGACAAAGCCTGTGTGGGCGCCGTTTAAGATACGCACCTTTCTCTTTTTGTAGGGGCTCATATCCGGTGTTACGAATACCTTATCCAGAAGTCCGGCCTTCTTAAAGGGAAGCACATCATTTAACTTCTCGTCGCCTTCGATGACCCATACGCCGAACACCTCTCCCACGTCCAGCAGGGGATCTGCATAGCCGTGCTTTTCTTCTAATTCAGCCACTTCCTTCTCATCCCGGATACGGCCCGGTACGATCCGGTCCACCAGGGAGCCGCAGAAGGTGCAGTCCTCATTCACATATTTTCTGAAGCTGTCCTCCAGCTCCCACTGGTCAATGTACTGGTTCACGCACTTTAACAGTTCTTTTCCGTTGTTGTCGATGAGCTCGCAGGCTAACATCACGATCCCCGGCTTTCCGGCTTTATAGCGGTGATATAAGACCTGGGTCAGCTTTGCCGGGAAGCTGGACGGCGGGCAGTCGTCCTTTTTGCAGGAAGGATCATACTGGATGCCTGCCTCTGTGGTGTTGGAAACGATGATCTCCAGATCGTCGCTGGCAGCCACATCCATCATTTTTTTGTAGTCGTCGGCTTCATAGGGGTTTAAGCAGCGGCTCACGCTGGAGATCACGCGCTTTGCATCCACCTTCTGGCCGTTTTCACTGCCGCGCAGATACAGGGTATAAAGGCCCTCCTGATCATTGATCATATTGGCAAGGCCTGGAGCAATGGGCTGTACCAGGCAGCACTTTCCGTTCCAGCCGGCCTTCTCGTTGGCCAGATCGAACCAGTAATCCACGAACGCCCGTAAAAAGTTTCCTTCGCCGAACTGCAGCACCTTCTCCGGCGCATCCTTTAATACATATCCATCATAACCGGATTTTTTTAACACTTCATAATTTAAACGTTCCATAAAGCTTTCCTCGACTTTCTTAAAAAATCTGCCGGATGAATGCATGACCATCCATCCGGCAGGTGAAGCCACCTCCATTTGGAAGCAGGGCTCTTTATTAATAGAACAGATTTACCAGGAAGGTGGTGAACGGCTCGAACCATGTCAGGAGCATCAGGTTGACCACCAGCAGGATGTAGAACGGAACTGCCTCTTTAATGAAGGCCGCCGTCTTACACTTGGTAATGGAACAGGTAACGAACATCAGCGTGCCCATTGGCGGAGATAATGCGCCGATGGCGTTGTTGAAGATATAGATCATTGCAAACTGGATCTCGTTGATCCCGTACTCGGCAGCAATGGGAGCCAGTAACGGAACCAGAATGATCATGGAAGCGTTTCCTTCAATGAACATGCCCACAAGGAGAAGGAACACGTTCACAACGATCAGGAATACGAATTTACTGTGGATATTGGCTAACATCCATGCGGTCAGCGTCTGCGGGATCCGCTCCTTGGTAAGGATCCAGGAGAATACAGATGCCGCGGATACGATGAGCATGATGGATGCTGTGGAGCACACGGTCTCCTTTAAGCCCTGCACCATATCCTTCACATGCATTTCACGGTAAATGATGCCTAAAAGGGCAGCGTAAAGGATCGCCACAGCTCCGGCCTCCGTTGCGGTGAAGATACCGATACGGATACCTCCGATGATGATTATCGGAAGCAATAAGGGCAGGACTGCCGGCTTAAAGGCCTTCCAGAACCGGGGCCAGGTGAGCTTTTCTGTGGTCAGGTTTCCGTATCCGCGTTTTTTTGAAATAAAGCCCACTAAGATCATCATGGTGATGCAGAGGAGGCCGCCTACGCCAAAGCCGGAAATGAACAGCTTACCGATGGATACGTTGGCAATACATCCGTAAAGGATCATGGCGATTCCCGGGGGGATCAGCGGAGTGATCATAGAGGAAGCTGCCGTAACCACGCTGGAAAACTCCAGGGAGAAGCCCTTCTTTGTCATCTCCGGCACCATCATTTTGGACTCCATGGCCGCGTCGGCGATATTGGAGCCGGACAGACCGCCCATGACGGTGGAAAGGAGAACGTTTACCTGGGCAAGACCGCCGGGAAGACGGCCAGTGACAACCTCACAGAAGTCCATGATCCGCTTTGTAACGCCCGTATAGTTCATGAAGATACCCGCACAGATAAAGAACGGGATGGCCATAAGGGAGATCTTCTCCGTACCGATGATGGCCTGCTGGGCAAATACCACGGCATTGATATCGGGATTCAATACGAAATACACCATGGAGCCGCCAAGAACGGCAATATACACCGGAACCTTAAGGAATAACAGGACCAGCATTACGATGGCTGATAACATAAGAACATCACTCATTGCTGCTTGCCGCCTCCTTTGCTTCCGATTTTACACCTTTAATGATGCTGTAAAAATAGCTGAAGATCATATCAATGTAAGAAAAAATCGCAATTCCGTATACGGCTGTATAAGGAATCTTTAACATGCTGGTGGAACGGCCGCTCTTTATGAATACCTGGATGAAGCCGATACTCTGGAAGAACAGATAGCCTACAACTGCCACCACCACGATGGAAATGAACCATTCCATGATCTTCTGCACCTTCGCAGGCATCAGATCCACGATCATTTCGATGGCCACATGGTTTCCGGTCCTGAAAGCGGCGCCGGCCGCTGCAAATACGATCCATACTAAACAGGAAGTCTGCACCTCCTCGAGCCATGTGAAGGGAGCGTCGAAAATATAACGCCAGATCACGCCCAGGAAGGTAAGGACGATCAGGATCGCCAGGATCGCAGATGCAACTGCGATATCCAGGTTCATCAGGACAGAAGCAATTTTATTTTGTTTCTTTTCCATACCTTTGCTCCTAATATTGGCTTCTGCGGCCAGACCGCAACGGTCCGCCGCAGAAGATCATTTCACGTCAGTCTTATTCGTTTGCGCCCATGGCTGCTCTTACAGTGTCATAGAGACCATCTGTCCAGCCAAAGTCCATCTCATAGAAGGGCTGTGCCTTTTCCTTGAAGCCTGCAAGAACCTCTTCGGACGGCTCCACAACGGTAACGCCCTCGTCCTTCATCTTCTGGAGGTAATCGGCCTCAGCAGCCTGCTGTACTTCGTTGTTGTACTCACCGGCCTCAGAAGCGGTCTCTAAGAGCCAGGTCTGCTGCTCTTCTGTTAAGCTGTTGAACCAGTCAGCAGAAACCACCCATGTGGTGAAGTTCTTTACATGTCCGTCAAGGATCAGGTACTTGGCAACCTCATGGAGCTTTCTTCCATAAAGAGTTGCCAACGGGTTCTCAGCGCCGTCGATGGTCTTGGTCTGAAGAGCCTGGTAAACATCGCCTAAAGCCATACCTGTGGAGGTTGCGCCTAAAACGTCGAAGCCCTTGGACTGGATCTCATTGGAAGGAACGCGGATCTTTAAGCCCTTTAAGTCCTCAACTGTGTTCACCGGAACGTTTGTTAATGTATGTCTCTCGCCGTAGATCCAGTTGGAAGCGATGATCTTAAGACCTTTCTCCTCCAGCTTGCCGCACTGCTCTTTATACCAGTCGGATTCGATCAGAGTCCAGCACTGATCCCAGTTATCAAACAGGAACGGTCCGAATACGATACCGAAATCCGGTACGCCGTAGTCTGCATAGAAAGCGCCGTCTGCCAGTGTGCAGACATTCTCTCCTAAGAGCATGGAGTCGATCAGGGAGGACTTGTCTCCTAACTGGGAGTCCGGATAAACCTCAATGGCCATCTTTCCGCCGGATTTCTCTTTGATGATCTCCTGTGCCTTTGTCCAGCCCTCGCCAACGGGCTCAGTGATGGAGTTCTCGAATGCGACCTGGAGAACTACCTCTGCGTCTGCACTGCCGGAATCAGCTGCTGCTGCGGTCGTCTCCTTGTCCTCAGCTGCTGCTGTTGTTTCCTTGTCAGCTCCGGCTGCTGCCGCAGTCGTCTCGTCTGCTCCGCCGCCGCAGGCTGTAAGAGTTGCTGCTGCCATTGCTCCTGCCAGTGTCAGGGCCATAACCTTTCTCAGTTTCATAATGTTTTCCCTCCGTTTTTAGCTTTTTGCAGCGGTCCGGCTGTTCTTTGCGCCCTCTGCGCCGGCCGCCTGGGCCGCTGCATATTTTGGGTTTATGTGTAAAGCCCTCCAGGGCCTTCACGTTCCTTTTCTTTGCGGGATCCGTCCCGCCCGGCTGTATTTATTTCCCGATAGCAGAGAAATCAAATACGACCTTTAACATATCTCCCGGATTGTTGGCAAAATCCTCAAAGGCCTTTGCAGCCTCATCAAAGGGATATACGTTGGTGATGATCTTCTCCAGAGGAGCCTTTCCAGCGTTCACAATGTCGATCAGCTCCAGGAAATCCTTCTTTAATGCGTTTCTGGAGCCGTAAACGTTCAGCTCCTTTTTCTGGATCAGCGTGAAGTTGAAGTCCAGGTTCTTCTTTCCAACTCCAATGAGCACCATACGGCCGCCAAAGCAGCAGGCGTCAATGCAGTTCTGGAAGGTGGACGGAAGGCCCACCGCCTCGATGGTAACGTCAAAGCCGTTGCCGTCTGTGATCTCGTTCACTCTCTTCTCGAAGTTTTCCGGAGAATCATTTAAAAGTGTTCCGTCTACGCCAAAGTCCTTTGCCATCTCCAGCTTTCCGGCAGATACGTCGGAAATGTAAACAGACGCGCCCTTGGCCTTGGCTGCGATGGCCGCCAGAACGCCGATGGTTCCGGCTCCCACTACCAGGACCTTATCTCCCTCTTTTACGTTGGCCCGGCTCACGCCGTGGTAGCTGATGCAGAAGGGCTCGATGGCTGCCAGTGTCTTTGCATCCATGCCCTTACCGTCGTACACACGCTCAATGGGCATTGTTATGTACTCCTGGAAGGCGCCGTCTCTCTGGCAGCCCATGGTCTGGTTGTCCATGCAGGCGTTTACGGTGCCGTGCTGGCAGGAATAGCAGTGGCCGCAGTTGAAGTACGGGTTGCAGGTCACGATCATTCCCTTCCTGATCCCATAGGCATTGTTCTCGTCGGCCTCGATGACCTCTGCGGAAAACTCATGGCCCGGGATCCTGGGATAATCGAAGTATGCGAAGGTCCCGCGGTAGGAGCCCAGATCACTTCCGCAGATCCCGCCGTAAAGAAGCTTCAGTAAAACTTCGCCTTCTTTTCTCACCGGCATTTCCACGTCTTTGATCTCGACCTGGCCGGGAGCGTTAATGTACATTGCTTTCATGGTTCATTCCTCCTGTGAATGATATGTTGATACCTCATCGGTTTCATTTTGTATTCTTTGTTGTATACATCAGATTATAGACACCTTCTGCCAATATGTCAATATGGAACCGACTATTTTCTTCTGTTCTGTACATTTTAACAAAGCATTCTTCTGTGTTTTGTGCATTCCGCTGTGTTCTATTTTGTTATTCTTTTAACATTTCAGCACCTTGAAAATTCTCCGATTCTATGGTAAACTTCTGTTATATACATCAGTGCTTATTTACGTGTCATTTTTCATCATAAGGAGTCCCATATGCCGAAAACAAATCTGAAAACCTTAGCATACAATAAGATACGCCAGAAAATCGTCACCTGCGAATACGCTCCCGGCACCTTTCTAAATGAAGAGATCCTGACGGAGGCCCTGGGCTTAAGCCGCACGCCCATCCGGGACGCTTTAGGCCGTCTGGAGCAGGAGGGGCTGATCGAGATCCGTCCCAAACGCGGAATTATCGTTAAATCTTTAACCGTCAGTGACATCAACATGATCTTTGAAGTACGAAATATGTACGAACCCTATATCCTGAAAAATTACGGCTCCCTTCTCCCTGTGGAACGGCTTCATGGATTTTACGATATTTTCCTCCACACCGATTCCAACAGCGAATGCTTTAAAAACAACGACTATTTTTATGAACTGGATTCTGATTTCCATTTGATGATCGTCCGATCCTGCCCCAACGTTTACATCCAGAACAATTACAGCCTGATTCTCACCCAGAATGCCCGGTTCCGCTACATGACAGGCAACGTTTCCAATAACCGTCTGGAGGACACCTTCAAAGAGCATCTGGACATCATCCGCCCCTGCCTTCAGAAAAACTGGGACGAGGCTGCAGAAAAAATGCTGTATCACCTGAAGGAATCAAAAAAATCCACCTTCCAGCTGATCTTCGATGGCATGGACAACGGCACCATTAAATTCTGACGCCTCCGACCCCGCAACCGCAAAAAGGCCGCAGCCTGCTCCGGCAGCCTTCGCTGTCCCGGACCGGCCTGCGGCCTTTCCCGTTCTTTCTTTTCTGTTCTTAAAGGCGTTCTCCGATCAGAGCTGTCAGCTCATCCATGGTGGACACCGTATTGATATCGTTTCTCAAAGCCGCAGAATTGGGATATCCGGCCGTATACCAGGCCACATGCTTTCTCATTTCCCGCATTCCCGCTGTCTCGCCTTTAAATTCCAGCATCATCTGCCCGTGGCGCATGATCATGGCCTTAAGCTCATCTGCCGACGGCCTGGGAGGCTTCCTCCCTGTTTCCAGGTATTCTGCGATCTCCCGGAAGATCCAGGGATTCCCTTTGGCTCCCCGGGCCACCATGATCCCGTCGCATCCGGTCTCCTCCACCATCCGCTTCGCATTCTCCGGCGTGAACACGTCTCCGTTTCCAATAACCGGAATGGATACCGCCTCCTTGACCTGGCGGATGATGTCCCAGTCCGCCCTTCCCGAATAATACTGCTCTCTGGTGCGGCCATGGACGGCAATGGCCGAAACACCACAGCCCTCGGCGATCTTCGCGATCTCCACAGCATTGACGGATGAATCGTCAAAGCCCTTGCGGATCTTCACCGTCACTGGTTTTTTAAGGGTGCGCACCATGGCGGAAAGGATCTCCTCCACCAGCTTCGGGTTCCTCATTAACGCCGAGCCCTCTCCATTTTTAACGATCTTTGGGACCGGGCAGCCCATGTTGATGTCGAAAATATCGTAGGGCCCCTCTTCCAGCTCTCCTGCGATCTTTGACAGGATCTCCGGATCTGACCCGAATAGCTGAAGGGATACGGGCCGTTCCCTGGGATCCACCTCCAGAAGCTCCTTTGTATTCCTGTTTTTATAAAGCACCGCCTTGGCGCTGACCATCTCCATACATACCAGACCGCAGCCCTGCTCCCGGCACAGCACCCGGTAGGGAAGGTCCGTCACCCCTGCCATGGGAGCCAGGATCACATTGTTGTCCAGGGTCACATTTCCGATCGTCAGCTTCATGGTACCAGGGCTCCTTCCGCGTTCACATAACGGCCGTCATCCACATATGTATTGGTCTGCATGACGCCAGTCTGCTGGTCAAAATAATACCAGATCCCCTGGGAATTGACCCAGCCGGCAGCCATACTGCCGTCTGCATTGAGAAAATAATATTTTCCCTCCTTCAGAAGCCAGCCCGTCTGCATAGCTCCCACACTGTTTAAATAATACCATTTTCCATTGACCATCTGCCAGCCCGTCTGCATGATCCCGTACATGTCCAGCAGATACGTTTTCCCGTCCACATAGCCCCACTGGCTGGAAACGGGCTGCCCATCAGACGCCATCAGCCGCCATTTTCCATCCTCCAGTTTTTCCCAGGTCCCTCCCCGGTAGGTACTGAATATATAAAGAGACCGTTCCTGGTCCTCCAGATATTTTTTCGCCGCCTCGGAGTTGGGGCCGCCGGACAGGGCCTCTTCCTCTGTCTGTCCCTGGTTTCCCATGGGATTATTTCCCACCTCCCCGGGACCGGCTCCGCCGCTCCAGCCGTTGTCATAGGCCGGATTGTTGGCCGCCTGGCCGTTATATATGATCACCTCATGGTCCTCCATGCCGGGACCAAAATTAAAGGCAAGGGCATCGGCGGATACGGTCCCCATGGACAGGGCCCCCGCAAGGACCGCTGCCAGGACCGCCTGCCTTCCCATTCCATTCTTCCGATCACGCATCCGTCTCCTCCTCTGTTTCCAGGTCCGCCAGGCTGTCTCCCAGGAATACCACCCGGTAATACAGCTCCAGGGACTCCAGAAGTTCCTTTTTCTCCCTCTGGTACTGGCGGATCTTTAAGCCGCTGCCGATCTCATCAAATAAATAGTCCTTATCGTCGGCCTGGACCTTAAACTCCAGCTCCCCCTCCGGCGTAAACTCCATGGTCAGGACGCCGCCGATGTCCTCGGTGAACAGCACACACATGATCTGCAGCTCTTTTTTTATATGCTCCGGCAGCGCCTTAAAATCCTGGTTGAAATAATACTTCTGCTCATAGGAGCTGGCTCCGCAGAGGACTATATTTTCTGTCCCCGGAAGAAATTTTAAGATCTCAGAGATCTGCCGGATCTGGATATCCGCCTGGCTCTGGTCAAAGCCGAACCGGTCATCCTCCAGGGCCGCCACGGTCATCCCGGCCGCCTTTCCTGCCTGGATCCCCACCGTGGAATCCTCCACCACAAAGCACTCCTCTTCCGGGATCCCCAGGGTCTTGGCCGTATAATGATAGATCTCCGGATTGGGCTTGCTCTGCTTAAACTGGCCGCCGCTGACGATCAGATCAAATACGGGACGCATCCCCGTCTCCTCCATGATCCGGGCGATCAGCTTCGGGCCTGTGGAGGAGGCCAGGGCCACCTTGTAGCCGCGTTTTTTTAATTCCATGGCCGTCGTGTAGGCCTCGGGCCGGAAGATCTTTTTATAGTCCACCTGGCTGTAAATATCCAGGACCGCAAATTCATCCCGCAGCTCCTCCCAGGTCTGGCCGTTGTCCACTGCATTTTTCATTACCGTCCAGCTGTCCTTCCGGCTGAGGCCCACCATGGGGTTTAACTGGTCCATAGTCACCTCCGGATTCTTTTTCCTGGCAAACTCCAGAAGGTAATCCATATATACAAACTCGCTGTCCACGATCACGCCGTCCATATCAAAGATCACGGCGCTTATCTTCTTATGCTCCATTGTTTTCTATCTCCTTGTTTCCAACTATGATGGCTTCCGATATTATAGCAACTGGAAGGCCAAACTGCAAGAGCGGGTTTCCCGGAGCCCGGCCTTTCCGGCCTCCAAAAAAACCGCCCTTCCCGGCCTATGCCGGATACAGACCGCGGATCTTAAGGTAGGACAAAATACATTCCACGCAGCCGTCCGTACCCAGGACCCCGGAATTCAGCATCATATCATAGTTTTCCACGTTCTCCCATTCTTTTCCTGTGTAATACCGGTGATAATCCCGCCGTTCCCGGTCCATGCGCCGGATATTTCTGGCGATCTCATGTTCCTCATAATAGCCCTTTTCCCGGATCCTCTGGATCCTGGCCTCCATGTCCGCGTAGATGAAGATCCTCACCAGCCGCTCGGTTCCCGCCAGCACATGGTCGGCGCAGCGGCCAATGAAAATACAGGATTCCTCCTGGGCCAGACGCCGGATGACCGCGGACTGGAACCGGAACAGATTGTCGGCGGATACCAGGTCGGAGCCTGTGGAAGGGGACGTATTTTCCGGGATCAGGGACTGGACGATCTTATAAAGCAGCTTTTTTCCCGCCCGCTCGTCGGCCAGGTGAAAATAGCTTTCCCGGATCCCGCTCTCATCGGAAGTCATCTTCAGTATCTCTTTGTCATAAACGTCCAGGCCCATCCTCTGGCCCAGCTTCTTCCCGACTTCCGCTCCGCCGCTGCCGTACTGGCGGCCGATGGTGATGATCAGATTCTGTTTTTCCATAAAAGCGCCCCCTTCTGTTGTTTTTCATGAAAATTTCAACGTGTTTACATCTGTTTCTGACAGCTTTATCATACCACATTCCCCACTGGATTTTAAGCCCTTTTTCAGGATCTTGTGATCAGAGTCCCGTAGCCCAGCCGCCTCAGACGGCGCTCCATCTGCACCGCGTTGTCCATCTCCCGGAACGCCCCGGCCCGCACATAGAAAAGGCCGTCCTTTACGGTCATAAAGGCTGGAAAGCCCTGGTCCTTCAGCTCCTGAAGCTGGGCCTCGGCATTGGAGCGCAGCCGGAATACCCCGGTCTGCACCATATAAAATCCAGGGACCTCCCCGCTGGCCGCCTGGTCCTCCCGGGCCTCCAGCTCCTCAAAGGTCTCAAGGATGCCGTCGGCGATGGCATCGGCTGTGGCCGCCAGATTGGCGTCAAAAAAGGCGTTGTCCTTTTCATTATCAAGAAATCCGGCTTCCACCAGCACCGCCGGCATTTTCGTCCGGCGTAGGACCACCAGGCCTGGTCTCTCCTTGACACCCAGATCTGTCCAGCCCACAGCCGCCAGCTGCCGACCGATGTTTTTTCCCAGCAGTCCGGCTGTGCCGGAAGCAGAAAACACCAGATTTTCGATCCCCGAGCCAGTTCCCGGCACCGGCATGGCATTCCTGTGGATGGACACAAAAAAGTCTGCGCCCGATTGGTTTCCCATGGCGGCCTTCTCATAGGGGGTGTCGTATACATCCTCCACCCGGGTGTAGGATACCTGGATCCCCCGGCGCTCCAGAGCGTTTCCCAGGTCAAAGGCCAGTCTTAAGGTATCGTTTTTTTCCTTCCTTCCATTATATACGGCTCCCGGCTCCGGTCCTCCATGACCGGCGTCGATGATGACCTTTCTGTTCTCATTCATAAAATCTCCCCTTTTTCGTTTCTGTAAGATTATTCTATGATAAAAGGGGAAAAGTGGATCCGCCAGACCCGGAACAGGCCTGGGGACCGGGAGGAAAGAAAGAAAAATCTGTCTGTATACATGCCAATCCGCAGCTGTCTGTGGTATAATGTCTGTAAAACAGACATTATACCATCGCGCATCTGGTTTCTGCGTTCACCGCAGAAAACCAGGCGCCCAATTCCCCCGGAGGGATACCATGTCTGGAGGACATGGTATAATGTCTGCAAAGCAGACATTATACCATCGCGCATCTGGTTTCTGCGTTCACCGCAGAAAACCAGGCGCCCAATTCCCCCGGAGGGATACCATGTCTGGAGGACATGGTATAATGTCTGCAAAGCAGACATTATACCATGGCGCATCTGGTTTTCGCGTTCACCGCGAAAATCCAGGCGCTCAAATCTCCCGGAGGGGTACCATGTCCGGAGGACATGGTATAATGATGCTGGCAGGCCAGAAGGCCAGAATCAAAGATCATAAATAAAGAACCACAAGGAGGTATCCCATGAAAAAAATAGGCGCCATCACCGTTGGCCAGACGCCGCGCACGGATCTGATCCCTGAAATTGCTCCCATCCTCGGTGACTCCATCGAGATCATCCAGATGGGCGGACTGGACGGACTGACAAAGGAGGAGATCCAGACCATGACTCCGTCTCCCGGCGATCATGTGCTCGTATCCCGCTTAAAGGATGGAAGCTCCGTTTCCTTTGGAGAGTCCCATATCCTGCCAAGGCTTGAGGCCTGTATGGATCAGCTGGAAAAGGACCAGGTCTCCCTGATCCTCTTCCTCTGCACCGGGGAGTTTCCCGATACATTCCAGGCAGACGTGCCGTTAATCTTCCCCAGTAAGATTCTGACATCCATCGTTTCTGCCATCCATCCGCACCGTCTGGCCGTCATTGCTCCAGTAAAAGAGCAGCTGCCCCAGATGCAGACCAAGTGGGCCGGCTGCGCCGATTCTGTCTATGGCCTGGCCGCCTCTCCCTATGATGGCGTAGAGACCGTGGCTGCGGCTGCCCGTAGCATCCCCTCCGACGCCGATCTCATCGTCCTGGACTGCATCGGCTACACCGTGGAAATGAAGGAACAGGTCCAGGCCCTCACCGGAAAATCCGTTCTTCTCCCGCGGACCCTGGCGGCCCGGGTGGTGAAAGAGCTGGCGTAGACACAAGCAGCAGTTATTAAAAATTTTCGAATAACTGCATTTTCATGGATCTCGTCATCCGCAAAAATTATGGGGCTGTCGGGAAATAGATAGTCTAAAACAGGGCCGGCTGTGACTTATGTGAGTCACAACCGACCCTGAAATTTTTTCATAAAAAAGAGAAAAAGATGGCTAACGACAACCATCTTTTCCCCGTTCCATGTTATAATGGAACTATGCTTAAACAAGATTATTATAACGACTTTTTTGATTTTGGGCAACAGAAAATTAACTTCAGCTTCTTCGAATTGCATTTACCCGACGACGATCCTGTCTATACCCTGAAAAAAGTAATGGAGGAATTGGATTTTTCAGGCCTGCTGGCCTGTTGTTCAGACCAGGGAAGAACCGGGTACAATCCAATCATGCTGTATGCTGTTGTTACCTACGCAAACATGCGTGGCATCCGGGCCGTTGACCGGATCGTGGAACTGTGTGAACGGGACCTGGCATTCATCTGGCTGACCAAAGGCCAGAGACCCAGGCGGGATGCTTTTTATGATTTTAAGGGGAAAAAACTGACCGGTGAGATCCTGGATGAACTGAATTACCAGTTCCTNATCTGGGAGATTCTGCAAAATATGTAAAGATTACCAACAAAGATGAGAACGGGAAAAAGATAACTCCTGTGATAGGAATTGATAAAGAGAAGGTTAATGAGGATCTGAAGTATGCAGGATACAACCTTATGGTCACCTCAGAGCTGGATATGGAACCGCTCCAAATCTATCAGACCTACCACAGCTTATGGAAGATCGAAGAATCCTTCCGGATCACAAAGTCTTATCTGGATGCACGCCCGGTTTACGTGCACAAAAAAGAAACAATCTATGGGCATTTTTTAATCTGCTACCTTAGCTTGTTTCTTTTAAGAGTGCTTGAGATTAAAGTTTTTAAAAATCAGATTAATTCTTATGATCTGATTGATTTCATACGGGACTTCCGGGTTGTCAATAAAGGAGATGGCTCTTATATTAATATTTCCCGAAACCAGACAGTAAACGAAAAAGTCAAAAAAGCTACCGGCCTAACGAATCTTGATGCTTTGTTTCTCACTGAAAAAGAAATCAACAATCTTTTTCAGAACTGTATCCTCCTGGACTCCTGAGTACTATGTTTTGAGAGAAACGACGGAAGTCAGGTATTATAACGACTTTTTTGATTTTGGGCAACAGAAAATTAACTTCAGCTTCTTCGAATTGCATTTACCCGACGACGATCCTGTCTATACCCTGAAAAAAGTAATGGAGGAATTGGATTTTTCAGGCCTGCTGGCCTGTTGTTCAGACCAGGGAAGAACCGGGTACAATCCAATCATGCTGTATGCTGTTGTTACCTACGCAAACATGCGTGGCATCCGGGCCGTTGACCGGATCGTGGAACTGTGTGAACGGGACCTGGCATTCATCTGGCTGACCAAAGGCCAGAGACCCAGGCGGGATGCTTTTTATGATTTTAAGGGGAAAAAACTGACCGGTGAGATCCTGGATGAACTGAATTACCAGTTCCTGCGCCGTTTGAAAAAGGAAGGCCTGCTCACACTCAGAGAGCTTTTTATCGATGGCACTAAAATAGAAGCAAACGCCAACCGTTATACCTTTGTCTGGCGGGGAAGCTTAAACTACCATCTTGCGGGGCTTCTGGACACCATTGATGCCCTTTATGCAGCTTACAATGCACTTCTGCATGAAAACGGGTATGGACCGAAATACGATCTTGGGGATGCCAGGATGTTTGTGGTGGAAGGCATGGACAAAGTCCGGCGTGTGATCGAGGAGAACCGGAAACGGAAGCTGACAAAGCACAAGAAGATTTCCAATAATACCGTGATCGAAATCGACGGCTGTTCCCCGCTTGAGATCCTGAAGCTGCAGAA
>NZ_JAOQJF010000028.1:0-44239 GCF_025567195.1 Alitiscatomonas aceti
ATTGGGAAGCAGGGATTTTCTCTGTTTCCCTTTTTTGTCTTAGGAATAGTTCCTATATTTGCCAATGATAATTATACACTAACGTATCAAAAAGGTATCACAACACATACTAAGAGCCGGAAAGTCCGCTGTTTATGCGGCTTCCCGGCTCTCTGTTTACTATTCAAACTCAATCGTCGCCGGCGGCTTCCCCGTGCAGTCATACAGCACACGGTTCACATGCTGGACCTCGTTTACGATCCGGTTGGAGACCCTGCCAATCACCTCCCAGGGCAGCTCTGCTGCCTCGGCGGTCATAAAGTCAATGGTGTTCACAGCCCGCAGCGCGATGGCGTAATCATACGTTCTCTCGTCGCCCATGACACCCACGGAGCGCATGTTGGTCAGTGCGGCAAAGTACTGGCCGATGCTCCGGTCCAGACCGGCCCTGGCAATCTCTTCCCGGTAAATGGCGTCTGCCTCCTGGACCATCTTCACCTTCTCCGGCGTTACCTCTCCGATGATACGGATCCCAAGTCCCGGGCCCGGGAACGGCTGACGGTACACCAGCTTTTCCGGGATCCCCAGCTCCAGGCCGGCCTTTCTCACCTCGTCCTTGAACAGATCGCGGAGGGGCTCGATGATCTCCTTGAAATCCACGTAATCCGGCAGTCCTCCCACGTTGTGGTGGGACTTGATCACAGCGGATTCACCGCCCAGGCCGCTTTCCACCACATCCGGATAAATGGTTCCCTGCACCAGGAAATCCACAGCTCCGATCTTCTTCGCCTCTTCCTCAAACACGCGGATAAACTCCTCGCCGATGATCTTTCTCTTTTTCTCCGGCTCTTCCACACCGGCCAGCTTATCGTAGAAGCGCTGCTGGGCATTTACACGGATGAAGTTCAGATCATAGGGGCCGTTGGGGCCAAATACCTCTTCCACCTCATCGCCCTCATTTTTTCGCAGCAGGCCATGGTCAACGAACACGCAGGTCAGCTGATCGCCCACGGCCTTGGCCAGCATAACGGCCGCAACGGAGGAGTCCACACCGCCGGATAATGCGCAGAGCACCTTTCCGTTTCCGACCTTCTCGCGGATCGCCCGGATGCTGTTCTCCACAAACGCGTCCATCTTCCAGGTTCCGGAGCAGCCGCAGACCTCATAAAGGAAATTGTGCAGCATCTTCGTGCCTTCCTGGGTATGAAGGACCTCCGGATGATACTGGATCGCATACAGCTTCTTCTCCGCACACTCGGCAGCCGCCACCGGACAATCGGCCGTATGGGCCACGATCCGGAAACCGGGAGCCGCCTTTTCAATATAATCGTTATGGCTCATCCAGCAGATGGTCTTTTCGGACACATCTCCATACAGCTTGCTGGTCTTGTCCACCGTCACTTCGATCTTTCCATACTCACGGACCGGAGCCTTACATACATGGCCGCCCAGCACATGCATCATCAGCTGTGCCCCGTAGCACAGGCCCAGCACCGGGATCCCCAGCTCAAATAATTCTTTGCTGCAGGATGCGGCTCCTTCCTCATAGCAGCTGTCGGGGCCTCCCGTGAGGATGATCCCCATGGGATTCATGGCCTTGATCTGTTCCAGATCTGTTTTATAAGAATAAATTTCACAGTATACGCTGCACTCGCGGACACGGCGGGCCACAAGCTGGTTATACTGGCCGCCGAAATCAATAACAATAATTTTTTCCTGATTCATCGAGAGCCTCCTGTCAACCTTTGTTGAAAAGCTGTACCTGCCGAAAAGCATGATTTCAGCAGGTACAAAAATTTTGTAATCATTATAATTGAAAGGTTTTGTCTTTGCAAGAAAAAAACTGTAAGTCCGGAAAAAACAGCAGAAACACCAGTGATCCGTTTAAAAATCCCCGATTATCCGGCAGATTTTCCGTCTGGGAATAGATCTGTTTCCAGTCTTTCCAAGCTGTCCCGGTGCGCCCTTTAACAGCTATGCCTCATAGGTTCCCTTCTTTAATAATACGCCGTCCTGCATCATCAGGCTGCCGCGGGCAATGACCGTATTCATGGAGAGATCGCCGTTGAGCACCAGCACGTCTGCGTCGCTTCCCACATGGACGGCTCCCTTTTTGGGATATACCTCCAGAGCCTTCGCCACATTTCTGGTTCCCAGGGACAGAGCCTCCTCCAGGGACATATTTTCATTCTGGACCTGATATACCACCTGACGGTACATGGTATCCACACTGGAAACACCCATTTCCGTAAGATTTCCGGCTGCGTCATAGTTGGACCAGCTTCCCTGTCCGTCGGAGCTGATGGTCACCTTGTCCATGGGAACCCCGGCCTCCTTTGCCGCCCGCAGGGATGCCGCCAGCTCTTTGATCTTTTCCTCAAACTGTCCGCAGGTGAAGTCGATGGTTCCGCCCATCTTTGCCAGCTTGAATGCGTCCTCCTGGAGCTTCTTTGCTCTTCCCACATGGGTGGGCTGGAACGTCTTTACAGGGATCGAGGTGCGCTCCAGGGCTTCAAAGACCGGACTTAAGGCCCTGTCGTCGCCGCCCATATGGAGGCATACAAAACCGGCTTTTCCGCTTAACATGCCGGCTGTCCGCACATCGCTTCCCAGGCGGATCAGCTCGTCCACGGTGATGTTCGGGGCACGGTGGTCAGAGACTGCCAGCTTAAGGCCGATGATCTCGTCTACGAACATGATATCCCTGCTGATGCTTCCTGTGATGGTCGGACCCGGATGCCCGTATGCTCCGCAGCAGCAGTAGGCAGAAATTCCCTCTTCCTTTAATGCTTTGGCCTTAGCTACCAGATTTTCAGTGCTCCGGCTGATGCCGTCGGTTCCCAGAAGTCCCACCACTGTGGTCACGCCGCCCCTGATCAGATCAGAAAGCTGCACCTGAGGAGCCTGTGTGTGGAAGCTTCCCTCACCGCCGCCGCCTGTAATATGGACATGGCGGTCAATGAATCCAGGCGCCACGATCCGTCCCGTTCCGTCGATCACCTGGCAGCCCTCATATTCCGGAAGATCCTCCCCGATCCGCTCGATCTTTTCACCGGCGATGAGCACGTCCTTTTTCCCAAGATACTCCGGTGCATACACCTCTGCCCCTTTGATTAATAGCATATCTG
This sequence comes from Alitiscatomonas aceti, assembly GCF_025567195.1. NCBI lineage: Bacteria > Bacillati > Bacillota > Clostridia > Lachnospirales > Lachnospiraceae > Alitiscatomonas > Alitiscatomonas aceti. The sequence goes on from NZ_JAOQJF010000028.1 coordinate 3,108, forward strand.
CTCCTCCTTGTTTTTATACCCCTCCGGGCGATTTAAGCGCATGGTCTCATAAAAATACAGAGATCAGAATGCGCCATGATACGATGGATTTCTTTCTCCATTGTATCATACTTCCTCCCGCTTTTCCAAATATTTCTTCACGTACCTTCCCGTATAGGAAACCGGGCTTTCTGCCACCTGCTCCGGCGTTCCCTTTGCGATCACCGTACCGCCCCGGTCGCCGCCCTCTGGCCCCATATCGATGATATAGTCGGCGGTCTTGATCACGTCCAGGTTGTGCTCGATGACCACCACCGTGTTTCCGCCCTCAGACAAACGGCGCAGGATCTCCACCAGCTTGTGAACATCCGCAAAATGAAGTCCCGTGGTGGGCTCGTCCAGGACATAAATGGTCTTTCCCGTTCCTCTTCTGGAAAGCTCCGTGGCCAGCTTGATCCTCTGGGCCTCGCCGCCAGAAAGCTCTGTGGACGGCTGCCCCAGTCTGATATAGGAAAGCCCCACATCGTTTAAGGTAGCGATCTTTCTGGAAATGGACGGCACGTTTTCAAAGAACTTCAATGCCTCCTCCACGGTCATGTTCAGTACATCGTAGATGCTCTTTCCCTTATATTTTACCTCCAGCGTCTCCCGGTTGTACCGTTTTCCGCCGCAGACCTCGCATGGAACGTAAACGTCCGGCAGGAAATGCATTTCGATCTTTATGATCCCGTCGCCGCTGCAGGCCTCACACCGGCCGCCCTTTACGTTAAAGCTGAACCGGCCCTTGCTGTATCCTTTGGCCTTGGCGTCGGGCGTCGCCGCAAACAGGTCCCGGATCAGATCGAACACGCCCGTATACGTTGCCGGGTTGGACCTGGGCGTCCGGCCGATGGGCGACTGGTCGATGGCGATGATCTTATCCAGCTGGTCCACGCCGTCGATTCCGTCATGGGCTCCGGCAATGGTCCTGGCCCGGTTCAGCTTCTTTGCCAGGGACTTATACAATATCTCATTGACCAGAGAGCTCTTTCCCGAGCCGGACACGCCTGTCACACAGGTCATCACTCCCAGGGGGATATCCACATCCACATTTTTCAGGTTATTCTCCCTGGCGCCCCGCACCTTCAGCCAGCCTGTGGGCTGCCGCCGCTCTGACGGCACCGGAATGGACCTCCGGCCGCTTAAGTATGCGCCTGTGATGGAATCCTCACACTTCATGATCTCCTCAGCCGTCCCGACGGCCACCACTTTTCCACCATGCTCTCCCGCTCCGGGACCGATATCCACAATACAGTCCGCAGCCATCATAGTATCCTCATCATGTTCCACCACGATCACGCTGTTTCCCAGGTCCCGCAGATGGGTCAGGGTCTTTAAGAGCTTGTCATTGTCCCTCTGGTGGAGGCCGATGCTGGGCTCGTCCAAGATATAGGCCACACCCACCAGACCAGAGCCGATCTGGGTAGCCAGACGGATCCTCTGGGCCTCGCCGCCGGAAAGGGTCCCCGTGGCCCGGGACAGGGAAAGGTAATCCAGTCCCACGTCGATGAGGAACATGATCCTGGCCCGGATCTCCTTCAGGATCTGTTCTCCGATCATCTTCTGCATCTCCGAAAGCTCCAGGCCGTCGATGAACTCCTTAAACTTCACGATGGACATATCTGTGGCGTCGAAGATATTTTTTCCGCCCACGGTCACCGCCAAGGATTCCTTTTTAAGCCTCTTTCCATGGCAGGCATTACAGGGGGTGATCCTCATGAAGGTCTCATATTCCGCCTTGCTGGCCTGAGAAAAGGTTTCCCGGTATCTGCGGTTCACATTTTCAATAAGTCCCTCAAAGGCCACGTCGTAAACACCGGTGCCGCGCTGCCCCGTATAATGGACCGCCACCTTTTTCCCCTGTGTCCCGTAAATCAGGATATCGTGGATCTCTTTAGGATAATCCTCAAAGGGAGTATCCAGGTCAAAATGGTACTCTTTGGCCAGGGCGTCCAGGATCGCCCTGGAAAAGCTTCCCTCCTTGGCGCAGGACTGCCAGCCCAGGACTGCAATGGCCCCCTCCTTGATGCTTAAGGACTTATCCGGGATCATCAGATCCTCGTCAAATTCCATTTTGTATCCCAGTCCAAAGCACTCCGGACAGGCCCCGAAGGGATTATTGAAGGAAAAGCTCCTGGGCTCCACCTCCTCGATGCTGATCCCGCAGTCGGGGCAGGAAAAGCTCTGGCTGAAATTCACCGGCTCTCCGTCAAAAACATCCAGGATCATCAGGCCTCCAGACAGCTTCATCACTGTTTCGATGGAATCGGCCAGACGTTTTTCGATCCCCTCCTTCACCACCAGACGGTCCACCACGATTTCGATGTTATGCTTGATGTTCTTCTCCAGCTGGATCTCCTCCGTCAGCTCATGAAGGTTGCCATCAATGCGGACACGGACATAGCCGCTTTTCTTCGCCTGCTCCAGGACCTTTTCGTGCCGTCCCTTCCTTCCCCGCACCATGGGAGCCAGAAGCTGGATCCGTGTGCGCTCCGGCAGCTCCATGATCTGGTCCACCATCTGGTCCACGGTCTGCTTTTTGATCTCCCGTCCGCATTTGGGACAGTGGGGGATACCGATTCTGGCATATAAAAGACGCATATAATCGTAGATCTCCGTCACTGTTCCCACCGTGGAACGCGGGTTTCTGTTGGTGGATTTCTGGTCGATGGAGATCGCCGGGGAAAGTCCCTCGATGCTCTCCACATCGGGCTTCTCCATCTGCCCCAGGAACTGGCGGGCATAGGACGAAAGGGATTCCATATACCGTCTCTGCCCCTCGGCGTAGATCGTATCAAAGGCCAGGGAGGATTTTCCCGAGCCGGAAAGGCCGGTTAAGACCACCAGCTCATTCCGCGGGATATCCACGGAAATATTCTTCAGGTTGTGCTCGTTGGCACCGCGGATCTTAATATATTGCTTTGGCATTGCCATTCTCCTATAAATCCGGGCATCTGGGATTTTGCAGGAAGGCAGAAGCCAGATGCGCCATGGTATAATGTCTGTTTTACAGACATTATACCGCACCCTTCGGCTGCGATACCCCTCCGGGAGATTTGAGCGCCTGGATTTTCGCGGTGAACGCGAAAACCAGATGCGCCATGGTATAATGTCTGTTTTACAGACATTATACCATGATTCTCTCCCGGATTCAAACATTTGTTCGCTGTTTCCAAAAAGAAAAGGTCCCGTTTCCGGGACCCTTTCTCTTCAAGAGGAAATGATCGTTAATCAGTGATTTCAATCTTGTATGTGCCGTCACTCTGTTTTGTGATCCTGTATTTCACGCCGTCGGCGTCGGTCACGGTACCGCTGGTCTTTACCTTACCCTGCTCGTTTACTACGTAATCCTTGCCGTCAACGCTTACCTTTTCGTACTTCATTCCTTCTTCTGCCCGGATCAGAACGCCTTCCTCATAAAGAGCTCCGTCCTTGACGCCGGTGTAGCCGTCGCCGCGGTTTCCAAGAGAACCTGTGGTCGTGAAGTAGAATACCTCGTTGTCATGGTCATCGTCGTTTACAACTACGCGGCCTGTCATCATTTCGCCGTTATCGGGGTTAAAGTAGAACTTTCTGCCGTCTTCCACTTCTACCATTCCGGTCACCATACGGCCCTGGGTATCGAAGCAGTAGGTCTCGCCTTTGATCTTCGCCATACCGTAGTGTCCGCCAATGACTGTGGTCTTATACTCGGTGGAGTATGCGCGGCCGTCACGGAAGTAATACCAGCTTTCCTCTGCATCGTCCGGAGAAGCCAGGTACTGCCAGCCGTCCGCCTGCTGTCCGCCGCTTCTGTAATACCGTAAGTGGGCGGTATCCGAGCTGGACAGATCGTCGCGGCCTGTGGAGGTATAGTCTGACGGGTTTACCCATCCGGTCAGCATCCGTCCCTCATGATCAAAGATATAAGCGGTGCCGCCGATGCTCTTTTCTGTCTCCCGCACCATCTTGCCGTTGGTGCCGAAATAGAACCAGTACTCACCCCAGTCATCGTTGGGATCCGGAAGCTGCTTCCAGCCGGCTGCCATTGCGCCGGAGCTGCCCAGATAATAGATATCTCCGTCCAGATCCTGCCAGCCGGTGGCCATTACAGAATTGTTGAAATAGTACCATACGTCATGGATCTGCTTCCAGCCGTTCTCATAAGCCTTTCCGTTGGCTCCGAAGTATCTCCAGCCGCCTTCATGATCCCAGTTGTCGCTCAGCTCTCTCCATTCGTTGAGCACCATTTCGCCGCTGCTGTTCACATAGTAGGTGTCGTCGATCAGGCTGTTGGTCCGCATCACGCCGTTGGAATCCATATAGTACCATTTTTCGTTGACCTTCACCCAGTCGTCCTGGACCATTTTTCCTGTGGAATCATTGTAGTAATACCAGTTTCCATTTTTCTGGGACCAGCCTGCAAAGGAAGTCATTGCCATTCCGGCTGTGAACGCCGCTGCAAGTGTCAGAACCATTAAACCTTTTCTCATATCATTTCCTCCTTTATAAAAAATCTGTCAAAATTATTCTTTCTCATCTGTTGTATGGAGTATATCATATTTCTGTATTTTTTTCATCACTTTTTCTTCACATTTTCATTACAATTCTATGAAGCATTTATGGCAAAAAAGTGGCAGAGGGACGGGGCCTGGGGATATCGGGAGCAGGGGGAGGAAGCGGGGAGGGAGGGGGCAGGATCTATTGGTGGATTGTGTGGTATTTTAGACCCAGGGCGCTTTTTCTTAGGCAGATCCTTCTTGTGTCTCCGATGGCTGTGTTGTTGTATACGCTTCTGGATGTCTTGAATTTTGTTTGTTCTCCGTGCCAGTTTCCATATAGATAGTAGTCGGTGGTGCTGCCGCTGGTGCTTATGTCTTTGTCTGTAACGGATATGGCTTCATGGGCCGATTTGTCGAAGGTCAGCAGGAAGTTCAGGGGGAATGTGGCCGTGAATGAGATAACAAGGACAGCCAGAATAACTGATAGCTTCCGGGACAGTCTCTGGGGTACCTTTGCGCCTGCTGATCTGATGATGTATGGAATGGACAGCAAAGCTGTTAGGTAAATGGTTATCCTGAGCAGGCTTCCCAGATCGTAATCAAAGCTTTTTGAGACGCTCAGGCATAAAAGCATTGCGATTACAGGGCCCAGGACCGGCATCTGGAGCGCGTTCTGCTCTCCTTTTTTTGTGGTGGTTTCTATATAGATGTATGGGTAATACCAGAGGTAGATCCCGTAGGCGGCCAGAAGTACAAAAAGAAAGATAGCGACCATGAGCTTACCGCCTGCCAGGAAGGCCGCTGCATTCAGAAATATCAGGATCCAGCCTGCTGCTTTTAAAAATTTCTTTGCGCCGGCAATGTGAAAGGGCTCGTTTCCTTCTGACAGGATCTCCATCGTTTTTGTTTCGTCTGCAATGGATCTGTAATGGTTTTTCTCCATGACATTTAATGTATTTATGTATTGGGATACGTTTTCTCCCTTTTCTGTCATTTCGCCAAGATCTACGCTGGGAATGTCGTTTTCCAGGAGCGCTTCAAACAATATTTCCAGATCGGCCAGCGCATAGTCCAGCGTGACGAGCCGGTTATACTGCCGGTCCACAAGGACCATCTGTGTCCGGCTGCCCAGAGGGACCAGGAGCAGGCATCGGATATCGCTGTATTTTACCTGTTTCGGCTGTTTGAATAAATGGAAAAAGATCAATCGGTCCTCTTCCACGAGGATCCTTTCTTTTTTATAGGCCAGAAGGAGCAGGATCCCCAGCGCCGCAAATGGTAAAAAGCAGATGGAAGCCATGATGTTTCCTGTTATGGCAAGGAAAAGGCTGACCAGTGAAAATATGGCTGTGGTGATGATGCCGATGACTTTTACAAATATGCCGCTTCTTATAACTTTCTTTTCCATTTGATCCTCCCTGGTCTGTATGTTTGATCATTTTTGTATGCTTTTTTCTGCCTAAAACAGCAGGTGGTATAATGTCGTTTCATGGACATTATACCATGGAACCATCATACAGTCATTGTTTTCTGACGTCAGGCTCCACAGAGTTTTTTTGTCACAGGCCGCTCTTTCCTATGGCATAAAAGGGACCGGGAGCTTTTTGGGGGGAGCTTCCGGTCCATAAGAAGGGGTATGTAAATGTAAGGAATCTGTCAATTATCTCCGTATAAGCGGTTGACGGCGCTGAAGATGCCGCGCAGGGAGGCGCGGGTGATGTTGGAGCTGATGCCGACGCCGTAGGTGACGCGCTTCCGGTCCTGGTCCATCATGTGGATGTAGGAGGCCGCCTGGGCTCCGGAACCGGAGGTCAGGGCGTGCTCGCTGTAATCCAGGACCTTGATGTTGATGCCCAGCTCTTCCTCCAGGCCGCGCTGGACGGCGTCGATGGGACCGTTTCCAACGCCCTCAAACTGTTTTTCCACTCCATGGTCGGTATAGGTGACCACGGCCACGGTGGTGAAATCTCCGGCAGACTCGAAATCTGTGATCTTGCACTTTTTGAAGTGGTACGGTTCCTTCCGGTCCAGATAGTTTTTCTGGAATTCCTCCATGATCTGCTCGGGAGCCACCTCTCCCTGCCGCTCGGCGATCTTCTGGATCATGTCGGCAAATTCCTTATGCATGCCGCGGGGCAGCTTGAAGCCGAAGAAGGTATCCATGACAAAGGCCACGCCGCCCTTTCCGGACTGACTGTTGATACGGACGATGGGCTCGTACTCCCGGCCGATATCCGACGGGTCGATGGGGAGATACGGCACCTGCCATACCTTGCTCTGACGCTCTAAAAGTGCATGCATGCCCTTGTTGATGGCGTCCTGGTGGGAACCGGAGAAGGCGGTGAACACCAGCTTTCCGGCATAGGGGTGACGGGGATCGATGTGCATTTTCGTACACCGCTCATACACCTCTGCGATCCGCTTTACATCGGAGATCTCCAGCTCCGGATCGATGCCCTGGGAGAACATATTGTAAGCCAGGGTCAGTATATCCACATTTCCGGTCCGCTCCCCGTTTCCGAACAGGGTGCCCTCCACCCGGTCCGCACCAGCCAGGAGCGCCAGCTCTGTGGCCGCCACTCCGGTCCCCCGGTCGTTATGGGGATGAACGCTTAAGATAATGCTTTCCCGGTTTTCCAGATGCCTGTTCATCCATTCGATCTGGTCTGCATACACGTTGGGAGTCGTCATCTCCACCGTGGATGGCAGATTCATGATCATCTTATGCTCCGGCGTCGGTCCCCAGGCTCTCTGGACCGCGTTGCAGATATCCAGGGCGAAGTCCAGCTCCGTGCCTGTAAAGCTCTCCGGTGAATACTCCAGTACCACCTCTCCGTCATGGTCCTTCATATAGTTCTTTACCATGGCGACGCCGTCTGTGGCGATCTTTTTGATCTCCTCCCGGTCCATGTGGAATACCACATCCCGCTGTAAAGTGGATGTGGAATTGTAAATGTGGACCACAGCCTTTTTGATCCCCTGAATGGCCTCGAAGGTGCGCTTCACCAGGTGCTCCCGGCACTGGGTCAGCACCTGGACCATCACGTCGTCGGGGATCAGGTTCCGGTCCACCAGCTGTCTTAAAAAGTCAAATTCGATCTGGGAGGCGGCAGGAAAGCCGATCTCGATCTCCTTAAATCCCATTTCCACCAGGAGATTGAACATTTCGATCTTTTCCTCCACCACCATGGGCTCCACCAGGGCCTGGTTTCCGTCCCTTAAGTCCACACTGCACCATGCAGGCGCCTTCTGTATCTCTTTTCCAGGCCATTCCCGCTCCGGGTAATGGACCACCGGTACTCTCTGATATCGTTCAACATTTTTCATGATCTGCTTCCTCCATTTAAGTCCTGTACTGGCGTTTTTACTTTCTGAACCATTTTAAGGCCGGAGTCGGTAAATCACGCTGTATTTCTCTACGATAAACTGTGTTACGCTCTTAGGTCTAACCCCATATCCATCAGTCCTCTGCTCAGATTTTATGTAAAACACATTATAGCATCTGATTTCTGTTATATCAACAAAAGCTCCCATATCTTTTGATTATGGGAGCTATGCCGGGACTATTTATGAAGGCCGCCGTTCTATGAAACTGCGTGGCCTTTTTTTCTGAGAGCACCGATCACCTGGTCCACGTACTTCTCGCAGATCTCTGTGGATTCGGCCTCCACCATGACACGGATCAGAGGCTCAGTTCCGCTCTGTCTCAGGAGCAGTCTTCCGTCGCTGCCCAGAGCCTTCTCCACATCAGCCGCCGCCTGCTTCACGTCCTCGTCGCCCAGGGCCGCCGCCTTGTCGGCCACCCGCACATTCTTAAGGACCTGGGGCAGGATGGTCACCTCGGAAGCCAGTCTGGACAGAGCCTCCTTCTTTTCCAGCATCACCTCCATGATCTTTAAGGAGGTCAGGATCCCGTCGCCGGTGGTGGCGTATTTGCTGAAAATAATATGGCCGGACTGCTCGCCGCCCAGGCAGTTTCCGGTCTGGGACATATTTTCATACACGTATTTGTCGCCCACAGCCGTTTTGTCGTAGCCGATGCCCTCCCGGTCCAGAGCTTTATAGAGGCCCAGGTTGGACATGACTGTGGTGACGATCTTATTATTCCTTAAATTTCCCTGCTCCTTCATATATTTTCCGCAGATATAAAGGATCCGGTCGCCGTCCACCACTTCTCCGTTTTCATCCACCGCCAGGCAGCGGTCTGCGTCGCCGTCGTAGGCAAAGCCCACGTCCAGATGGTTTTCCTTCACAAAGGCCTGAAGTCTGCCGATGTGGGTGGAGCCGCAGTCCGTATTGATATTTAAGCCGTCGGGTTCGTTATTGATCACAAAGGTATCGGCTCCCAGGGCATCGAACACGCTCTTTGCCACAGAGGAGGCGCTTCCGTTGGCGCAGTCCAGCCCCACCTTCTTCCCCTTGAAGGAACGGGTGGCAATGGAGATCAGATATCCGATGTAGCGGTTCCTTCCGGCTGCGAAATCCTGGGTGCGGCCGATCTGGTCCCTCTTTGCCATGGGAAGCTCTCCCATCTCCCCATCCAGGTATTTTTCGATCTCCAGGATCACCGACTCCTCCATTTTCTCTCCGCTGCCGTTCATGACCTTGATGCCGTTGTCATAATAGGGATTGTGGCTGGCAGAGATCATGATCCCGCAGTCAAAGTCCTCGGTCCGGATCACATGGGACACGCTGGGCGTGGTGGTCACATGCAGCAGATATGCATCTGCGCCGGAAGCCGTAAGGCCGGAAACCAGGGCGTACTCGAACATATAGCTGGACCGTCTCGTATCCTTTCCGATCACGATGCGGCACCGCTCTCCCTTGGCCTTCTGCCCGTAATACCAGCCCAGGAAACGGCCCACTTTATAGGCGTGCTCCACCGTCAGATCCACGTTGGCCTCTCCCCGGAAGCCGTCTGTTCCAAAATATTTTCCCATTTTTCTCATCCTCCTGAAAAAGGTTTCCCCCCGCCTTCCTGATCCCTGTATTATTCTATGACTCAGCTCCCGCAGATGGAAGCCGCCAGGACCTCAGCGGGCAGATCTCTGCCGCAGGTCCTGTCCATATTTTTATCCTACCAGGTGATCTCTTTGAGATAACGGCCCACTGCGTCCTTCCAGTCCGGAAGCCGCTCAAAGCCGTTTTCTGTGAGCTTCTCCTTGCTGATCCGGCTGTTCATGGGCCGCTTCGCCTTGGAGGCCGGGTACCCGCTGGTGGGAACCGGCGTCACCTTTACCTCATCCATCCCCGCCTGGCGGAAGATCTCGCAGGCAAATTCATACCAGGAGCATAAGCCCTCGTTGGTGGCATGATACCGGCCGTATTTCTCGGTCTGGATCATATCCACCAGGAGCCTGGCCAGATCATAGGTATAGGTGGGAGAGCCGATCTGGTCGTCCACCACCGTGGCCGCGCCCCGTTCCTTTCCGATGCGGAGCATGGTCTTAATGAAGTTCTTTCCGTTGACGCCGAACACCCAGGCAATGCGGACGATGAAGAATTTCTTCACCAGCTCCTCCACCGCCAGCTCTCCCTCATATTTGGTCTGGCCGTATACGTTTAAGGGATGGCGCTCGTCATCCGGCTCCCAGGGGCGGGTCCCCTGGCCGTCGAACACATAATCCGTACTGATGTACATCATCTTGATATCCAGGTCGCGGCAGACCTCTGCAATGTTCCTGGTGCCGTCTGCGTTGACCTTTCTGCATACATCCACATTATCCTCGGCCGCATCCACAGCCGTATAAGCGGCGCAGTGGATCACAGCGTCCACCTTCGCTTCTGTGATCACTCTCCGGCAGGCCCCGGCATCGGTGATGTCCATCTCCTCCAGGTCCACGCCCACGGGCTCCAGGCCGCGTTTTACCATTTCATTTACCACGTCATGGCCCAGCTGGCCCTTGACGCCTGTTACTAAGATCCTCATTATTTCTCACCCAGCCTCTTTCCATACATGTTATCGAAATAATTGCTGTACTCGCCGCTTAAGATGTGCTTCCACCAGTCCTCGTTGTCCAGATACCACTGGATGGTCTGCTGGATGCCGGTATCGAAATTGTATTTGGGCTTCCAGCCAAGCTCGGTCTCCAGCTTTGTGGGATCGATGGCATACCGGCGGTCATGGCCCGGACGGTCCGTTACAAATCTGATCAGGCTCTCCGGCTTATGAAGGGCCTTTAAGATGGTCTTTACAACCTCTAAGTTGGTGCGCTCGTTGTGGCCGCCCACATTATATACTTCTCCCACCCGGCCGTTGTGTATGATCAGATCAATAGCCTCGCAGTGGTCGGAAACATGGAGCCAGTCTCTCACATTCTCGCCTGTTCCGTATACCGGAAGGGACTCGTCGGCCAGGGCGCGGCTGATCATCAACGGAATCAGCTTCTCCGGGAAATGGTAGGGGCCGTAGTTGTTGGAGCAGCGGGAAATGGTCACCGGCAGCCCAAAGGTCCTGTGGTATGCCATGACGAACAGGTCGGCGCTGGCCTTACTGGAGGAATAGGGGCTGGAGGTGTGGAGCGGAGTCTCCTCGGTAAAGAAGAGATCCGGACGGTCCAAAGGCAGGTCTCCGTATACCTCATCGGTGGATACCTGGTGATACCGCTTGATCCCGTATTCCTTACATGCGTCTAAAAGCGTGGTGGTCCCCATCACGTTGGTGCGGACAAAGCTCTCTGGATCCACCACAGAGCGGTCCACATGGCTCTCGGCCGCAAAGTTTACGACCATATCGGGCTTTTCCTTTTCAAACAGATCGAATACGAATTTCCGGTCCGCAATGTCGCCCTTTACAAATTTATAGTTGGGCTTTCCCTCCACGGGCTTTAAGGTCTCCAGATTGCCTGCGTAGGTGAGCAGATCCAGATTGACGATGTCATACTCCGGATATTTGTTTACCATATGATGGATGAAGTTGCCGCCGATGAAACCGGCGCCGCCTGTTACGATGATCTTCATTTTTGTTTCTCCTTATTCGCTTTCTTCAAACTCCCCGGCGTTCTGGCCGGAAGATACTCCATTCCCCGGACAGGGCCGTTTTACCGGTCTGCGGGCATGGGCATTTTATCTGTCCGCATGGCCCGGCAGCTTGTCGATATACTTGCCGTCCACCACGTCCTTCAGATACTGGCCGTACTGGTTCTTCTTTAAGATCTCATAGGCCTCCATGACCTCGTCCTTGGTGATCCAGCCGTTGGTATAGGCGATCTCCTCCAGACAGGCGATCTTTCTGTGCTCATGGGTCTCCACAGTTTTTACAAAGTTGGTGGCCTCCACCAGGGATTCATGGGTTCCCGTATCCAGCCATGTGAAGCCCTGGCCTAAAAGCGTCACATCCAGCTCTCCGCTCTCCAGATAGATCCGGTTTAAGTCCGTGATCTCCAGCTCGCCTCTTGCAGAGGGCTTTAAGTTCTTCGCATACTCCACCACCCGGTTGTCGTAGAAATACAGGCCGGTGACGCAGTAGTTGGACTTGGGCTTTTCCGGTTTTTCTTCAATGGAAACAGCCTTTCCGTCCTTATCGAATTCCACGATGCCGAACCGCTCCGGATCGTCCACATAATACCCGAATACAGTGGCTCCCTTTTCCCTGGCAGCCGCCTCCCTGAGGCGCTTCTTTAAGCCCTGGCCGTGGAAGATATTGTCTCCCAGGACCATGGCCACAGAATCGTTTCCGATGAAATCTGCGCCGATGATAAAGGCCTGGGCCAGTCCGTCGGGGCTGGGCTGCACCGCATAGCTGAGGGTGATGCCGAACTGATGGCCGTCGCCTAAAAGAGCTTCAAACCTGGGCGTATCATCGGGAGTGGAGATGATCAGGATATCCCGGATCCCTGCGTTCATCAGAACGGAAAGGGGATAATAGATCATTGGTTTATCATAGATGGGTAAAAGCTGTTTGGAAGTCACCTTCGTCAGTGGATAAAGACGTGTGCCGCTGCCGCCGGCAAGAATGATACCTTTCATACCTGTTCTCCTTCATTTTCTGCTGTTTTAGTCCGTTTTTCCGGAAAAAAGCGTCCGCCGCGGAGGCTGAAATTTTCCTACGGCTGAAAAAAGGACGCACCTTCCCCGTATATATGGCGTCATTATAGCATAAAACCCGTATGATTGAAAGGCCGGATGTTACAAACCTATTGGTTTATCTTTAAGATTTCTTTAAATCCTTCTGATTTTCCGGGGATTCAGATGTTCATAGAAAAAAAGGCCCGGTTCAGTTCCAGGGCCTCCTCCATGGTATTTTTCCATCCGTAACACTTTAGATCCGTCTTCCACCCCTTAGGGGTCCACAGCACCTCCACGCCTTCCTCCCGCAGAAGAAGGCACTGGAGATCCATGGACGCAAAATGAGCGGCCCCGCTTAGGATCCCGGCAGCGTTCACCACCCGATGGGCCGGCACGTTCTCTCCTGCCAGCCCTTTTTTCAAAGCGTATCCCACCTGTCTGGAGTTCCCCGGCTTCCCGCAGAGCAGGGCGATCTGGCCGTAGGTGGCCACCCTCCCTCTGGGGATCCGGCTGCATACCAGATCGATGCGGCGATAAATATCCATATCCATTTTTAATTCTCGTTCATTTTGGCTAGCTTGGCCGCCTGGTCTGCGGCGATCAGGCTGTCGATCAGTTCCTGGAGATCGCCGTCCATGATGGAGTCGATCTTATAAAGGGTCAGCTTGATCCGGTGCTCTGTCACACGTCCCTGGGGGAAGTTGTAGGTGCGGATCTTTTCGGACCGGTCGCCTGTGCCGATCTGGCTGCGGCGTGCCTCGGCCTCCTCATTCTGGCGGCGCTCCAGCTCCATGTCATACAGCTTGGAACGCAGCAGGCGGAACGCCTTATCCTTGTTCTGAAGCTGGGATTTCTCTGTCTGGCTGTAGATCACGATCCCCGTGGGAATATGGGTCAGACGCACCGCAGAGTCCGTGGTGTTTACGCACTGGCCGCCGTTTCCGGAGGCACGCATCACGTCGATGCGGATATCCTTTTCGTCGATGACCACGTCAAACTCCTCGGCCTCCGGCATGATCGCCACAGTGGCCGTAGACGTATGGATCCGGCCGCCGGACTCAGTCTCCGGCACACGCTGTACCCGGTGTACGCCGCTTTCGTATTTCAGCTTGGAATATGCGCCCTGGCCTGTGATCATGAATTCCACTTCCTTCATGCCGCCGATGCCGCTCTCGCTGACGTTGATCAGCTCCACCTTCCAGCGCTGGCGCTCTGCGTAATGGACATACATCCGGTACAGCTCGGAAGCAAACAGGGCTGCCTCGTCTCCGCCTGCGCCTGCGCGGATCTCCACGATCACGTTCTTATCATCGTTGGGGTCCTTAGGAAGCAGAAGGATCTTAAGCTGCTGCTCCAGCTCCTCGATCCTTTTTTTCGCGTCGGAAAGCTCTTCCTTGGCCATCTCCCGCATTTCCTCGTCGCTCTCTTCCTCCAGAAGGGCCAGGCTGTCCTCCACATCCTGCTTTGCCTGCTTATATTCCTTATATGTCTCCACCAGCGGCGTCAGATCCGACTGTTCCTTCATCAGCTTCCGGAATCTTTTCTGATCCTCTGCCACGGACGGATTGTTTAACTCAAACATCAGCTCTTCGTAATGCTTAACAATGTCTTCCAAACGGTCGAACATAGGAAACCTCCTTCTTTATTTCCGGATCTGCCCCGGCCACGTTCCGCGCACTACCCGGTCCATGCCCGCCAGATCCTTTATCACCTTTGTATCCTGAAATCCATGGGACTCTAAAAGCGTCTTCACCGCCGCCCCCTGGTCATGACCCGTCTCAAAATAAACGGAACCGCCCTGGTTTAAGAAATCCCCGCACTGCTCCGCCAGGATCCTGTAAAAATAAAGGCCGTCCTCTTTCCCGTCTAAGGCTCCCAGAGGCTCATGGTCACGCACCTCCGGCTCCAGTCCCCGGATCACCTCACTGGGGATATAGGGCGGATTGGAAACGATCACATCGAACATGTCCCTTCCCGGCTCAAAGGCAGCGAACATATCGCTCTGGCGAAACTCCACCGGATACGTTCCGGCGTTTTTTTCTGCCACCTCCAGGGCCTCGGGAGAAATGTCTGCCGCTGCCACCCGGGCGTATCCGCCCAGGGCCTTTAAGCTGACGGCGATGCAGCCGGAGCCGGTGCACATATCCAGCACGGAAATATTTCTGTTTTTCTGCTCATTTAACACAGTTTCCACCAGCGTCTCTGTATCCTGCCTGGGGATCAGCACATGGGCATTGACAAAAAACTCCATGCCCATGAACTCCTGGGTGCCCAGGATATGCTGGAGGGGCACCCGGCCAGATCGGCGCTCCAGGCCGTCCTCATAGGCCTTAAGTGCCTCATCCCCCGGCGATGCCTCCTCCTTTGCATCCAGGAAATACCTGGCCCGGCTCATGGAAAATGCCTGTTCAAACAGATACCAGGCATCCAGCTCATACTCCTGGATCCCGGCCTTCTTTAAACGCTCCTGGCCCTGCTTTAACAGTTCCCCCCAGGTCATGCCGGTTTCTCCTGATCTTCAAAATACCCGGCCGGATACGTTTCCGGAAAGTTCTCCTCCAGGTATTTCTTCCAGTCGAACACTTCCTCCACAGCGGCGATGGCCACCTGGATCATGGAATCGTCCGGTTCCTTGGTGGTCAGCCCCTGCATCCACATGCCGGGGCGGCTTATGATGTCCATGATCTTTGAATTGCTGGTGCCTGCCAGCCGCAGCACCTCATAGGACACGCCCGCGATCACCGGGATCAGTACGATCCGGCTGACGATCCGGAGCCATATGGTGTCCACCCGGACCACCATAAAGAACAGGATGCTGATGACCATAACGATCAGAAGAAAGCTGGTGCCGCAGCGCTTGTGCTCCTTGGAGCTCTTCCGGACGTTTTCCACATTTAATACCAGCCCGTTCTCCAGGCAGTTAATGCATTTGTGCTCGGAGCCATGGTACATGAACGTGCGGCGAATGTCGTCCATCCTGGAAATGATCTTAATATAAGCGATAAAGATCCCAATGCGGATCGCTCCCTCTAAAACGGCCATGGCCGTTTCTGACGGGATGAACCGTCGGAAAAAGCCGGCGATCAGAAGCGGGAGCACCATAAAGATCCCAATGGCCATGAACACGGAAAAGATCATCACCGCCGTCATGACGACACTTTCCATTTTTTCTCCGAATTTATCGATCAGGAAGCTTTCAAATCTTCCCGGAGCCTCGTCCTCTTCATCGTCCTCAAAAAAGCTGGCCGACCAGGTGAGAGTCTTCATCCCCAGGATCATTGAATCCGCAAAGCTGAAAATCCCGCGTACAAACGGAAGGGAAAAGAATTTCACTTTTTCCGCCATACTCACATATGTGTCTTTCTGGATCACGATCTCCCCGTCAGGCTTTCTGACGGCGGTGGCATAGGTATCCTTGTTTTTCATCATGATCCCCTCTAAGACTGCCTGTCCCCCGATACCGGAATATTTCAATTTTAAACCTCCATGTCTGTAAGATCCCGCAGACGCGCGTCTCCGGCCCGTCTGCCTCCGGGGCCTGCCGGGAGCGTTCCCACTCCGCCTGGCCTCCGGGTAAACAAAAAGGGCTGAGTTTTCAGAAATATCCAAAAGCTCAACCCTGCTTTATCAAACCTTATTTGTCTGCTTTCACACCATACTTACGGTTGAACATCTCGATACGTCCGCGAGCGGAAGCAGCCTTCTGCTGACCGGTATAGAATGAATGGCATTTGGAACAGATTTCTACGTGAATGTCTTTCTTGGTAGAACCAGTTACAAATTCATTACCGCAGTTGCAAACGACCTTGGCCTGATAGTAATTTGGGTGGATTCCCTCTTTCATGATTTTCACCTCTTTATTTTTTGGTACATGACTGACAGTCACGTTTATTTATATACCTGTTCCCTTAGAACAGCTAAATAAGTATAGCATAGTTTATTTTTGAGTGCAAGTGTTTTTTCGCTGAAAATCGGGCGTTGATTTTCAGTGTTTTATTGCGGCATGATACTAAAAACTGATATAATGCAAATGAGAGGGGGCAAAGCATGAATAAAAAATTATCCGGGGTATTTACTGTTATTTTAATGATAAATGTATTAACCTTTAATATTTACGCCATGGAACATCTGATAGACAGGAATGACCGTGAATATTCAGAAATCTTGTCTCTGAACGATGAAATATTGGATTCCCTGAATCATGGCCTGGTCCATTCAGAAACAGGGAAAGATATTTCTGAAGATGAGCTCAAAATGGAACAGGCATTTAAAGTGTATGCTGATATAGAATTAAATCACGCAGAAAAGGTAAAGTCGTCGCTTCAGGAAGCAAAATATAAATGGCAGGTTCCTGTATATACAGATATCCATACAATCCTGGTTGATATTACAAAAGTAACTTCTATTTCTGAAGATGTTCCAAAAGATGTGAGGATAGAATTAGAAAAAAATTCAAATCAATGGCATGTTGGCGCAATCCATATCTTTGATGGCCAGACTGTAAACTATGCGGAAACCGTTAAAGATGCACTGGAGCATGCGGGATATGATCCCAGAAACTATACATATGAAATCGTTTCAGGTATCCCAGGAATAAGATATCCCACAGCGATCGTATTTAACAGCGAAGAAAAAGCTGAGTTTATAATACCTGCTGAACCGTCAGCAGCCCGTGCTTTTGAGGGTAACTGGCCCACTGCAGCTCAGAATACGGATCTGCTTTCTGCTTCAAATGAAGAGAATGACAGCAGTATGCCATTATATAATTACAGCGACGTTGCACGGGCATCCAGAAAAGCTGGCCTGTTTGGCCATGGCGGTATCGGAATCACGTATCCGAGTGGTACTTTTAATTGGAAGACAGGCGCTGCGGCCGTTGGTATTTTTACCGTTCTGGTCATCTGTTTATATTCATTTGTCAGATCTCGCAAGCCCGGGGACTGATGGAGTTGGAGACAGCTGCCTGCCGCTGCTGTCTCCAGCTAAGAGAGAAATTGAAACCGGATCCTGGCCGACGGCTCCCTACCCCTCCATCACATGAAGGTTCCGAAGCTCTCCGTCCCGGATGCGCTCCGTCAGCTCCATGGCATGGGGCTCCAGATAATCCCAGTCCCCGCCGGTCAAGCCCTGGCGCTTCAGCTCCTGTACCACAGCCCGGCAGACCATTTCGATCCTCTCCTCTGTCCGGACCGGGCCGCCAGCCAGCCGCTTCTTTGCTGGTCCGCAGGATCCCTCTGTGTCCTCTGCTTCCTTCTCCACGGATCCACGGACGCCATTTCTGTCCCCTGGTTCCGTATTCCCTGGCTCATAAACGCCAGCCGCATCCCCCGGCACGGCTGCTCCCCCTGTCAGCAGCCGCTCCAGCTCCCCAGCAGCCTCACGGAGCACCGGCAGCTCCCTGGCGGCCCGGAACGACCATTTGTAATACGGCATGTACCTTCGGTTCAGAAGAAAGATCATGGAAAGCCCCGCCGAAACAAATTCGTGGAGGGCCATGGCGGCGGCTCCGTATTCCCCCCGCCTCAGACACCGGGAATAATTATATTGCCCCGACTGGGCCATAAGGACGGCCCTGGCCGCCATTTTCTTCAGGCGCACGTCCTCCGGGTATCCGGCCTCCAGCTCCCGGCGCACGGCAGAAAACTCCCCGCATCCGTCGTAAAACACCCTTCCATTGACGGCGCAGGACAGGCTGTGCTCCGGCGTATACAGCCATTCCATCAGGGATTCCGGCGCTCCCGGCCTTCCTGTGAACCGGCGGTAAAATTCTCCGGTGAGCAAAACGCCCCGGCGTCCGCCGCCAAGGAGGCTCTGCTTTTCCCGCCTCACTCCCAGATACTCCCCCGGCAGCTTCCCATAAGCCCGGGACAGCTTAAATTCCAGCTCATGCTCCAGCCGGTCCGGGATCCAAAGACAGAAGCCGGCCTCAAAATCATGGTCCCGGGATATGGCATCATCAAAACCAAAGCAGTCGGAGCCCTCTCCGGCCACTCCCGCGGCGATCATATCCATATACTGGGGAAACTGCTCCTGGAGCATGGGCAGGCCGTATTCGCCAAAAAACCGTTCTGAAAGCTCCAGGCCCCTGATAACGTTTCCCCTGTCCTGTCCTTCCTCTATCGGCTCCATATCTGCCGCTCTTCCACTGCTCTTTCCATCTGTCATCTCCCCGGCTCCTCTCCGGCTTCCCGATAGATCCGGTCCGCCGCCTCGGTAAGTTCCTTCTTTATTCTGAAATATCCGAAATGTCCGAATGTTTCCGCGCATTTCCGGCAATTAAACGCGTAATATCCGTCTCTGGGAACCTCTCCGGAGCGAAAGATCTCCACTGCCTTTTCCAGACATCCGTCGATCTCCTCCTCCCGTCCCGCCTTCTCATACAGCACCGCCAGGTTCACCCAGGTGACCGCGATCTCCAGGAGGCTTCCCGGCCGCAGCGCCTCCATGATATCCATGGCTTTCTTATAATATGCCTCCGCCTTTCTATACTCTCCCAGGTCCTCCCAGGCCAGGGCCATGTTGTTGAACAGGCCTCCGAACCGGTAGTCTCCCGGCGGCAGGCTCCCGCCATAGGCCCTAAAGGCCTGGTCGTAATACGGCATGGCCTCTGCTGCCTTTCCAAAAGCCTTCATGGTAGTGGCGGCATTGAGACAGGTGGTGCCGCCGGTGACGGTCTGGGAAAGCCCATGATCTCCCACCAGGGCCAGCCCCTTTTCCACCGCCGCAAGGCCCTTTTCCCTCTCTCTGGAATTGCGGTAAAAGCCCATCATTTCATTCAATATAGTGATCTGGGATGTCCAGTCCCCGGCTTCCTCATACCGGGCCAGCCAGTCCTCCAGATATATGGCCGCCTCCCGTTTGGCATCCCGGTCCAGGAGCCGGTCAAAGCCCTGGATCACCTCCCGGACCGAGGGACCTCCGTCCGCGCTCCCTGTATGCACCGCCTCTGCGGCTGCTATATGTGGTCGGAAGCAGCACTCTGGCTCCTCCCAGTCTTCTTTTTCCAGTATCATCTGTCATTTCCTCTCTGTTTCATTTTTCAGGAAGCCTTCGTCCAGGCTCCGCCCTCCGGAAAAGATCCGCCACACGGCTGGCGCATACCGGACCAGGATCCGGGCCGCCGCGTAAGAGGATGCCACCACCGCCGCCGGAAGCAGGAGGAACCAGACCACAGCTAAGACCGCCATGGCCGTTCCATCCAGCACGCGTCCCAGCACCAGGGCTCCGGCCTTATTAAAAACACGCACCAGGATAAAATGGATCCCGTATAAAAACAGGCTCTGGCGCATCCACGGCCTGGTCTTTCCCATCCGTCCGCTGTCAAACAGAAGCCATATGGATATGGGAAGGAAAAAACGGAACATGACGATCCACAAAACATCTGCCCCAGGCTTCCCCATCCTCCAGAAACAGATCGCTGCCATAAGGACATTTCCGATCCCCGCCAGGATCCGCCCCTTTCCATAAGAAGCCTCTGTCAATTCCCGGCCATGGACGGCCATAAAGATCCCAAAGGAGTAATATAAGAGGGCATCCGTGTTGGGATGCATGGTATCCAGATGAAAATGGACGGCCGCCATGACAGCTGCCAGAAAGACCAGCCCCCGGGTCCGGTTCTTTATGATCCAGTAAAGGACCGGGGACAGCAGGATCAGGAACATCAGCTGATACAGATACCAGAATACCGGCGCGTACTGGTAATGAAGAACAGCCGCCAGAAGCTCCTCCCCGTTAAATGGCACCGGCGGTTTTCCAATGAGCCGGTAAACAGCCGGAATGCGGGTTGCCAGCACATAGCCCAGATAATAAAAAAGATTCCAGGCCAGATAGGGGACCGCCACGCTGCGGACCCGGCTCTTCCATTTTGCCGGAAGCTTCTCCCAGGAAAAGCTGCGGAAAAAAAGGTACGCCGACAGCATAAAAAATCCCGGCACTGCCGTCAACCCCAGGGCCGCGGACAAGAAATCCTGGATCCTGTGGACCGTCAGCCAGATCCCCTCTGTGACCGGGGCGCCGCCGGAAAACAGCTCCGCATTATAGGAGTGGGCCCAGATCACCAGGATACTGAGCAGAAACATCACCCAGGAAACGTGCTCCCGGAACGCCTTTTCCTCCATGGTCTTTCCCATTTGCATCCATCCCTCCGTATTTTCCCAGGGCCGGAAAAGCAGACTCTCCAGCCCCTCTCTTCCTCTTATTTTGCGGAATCTCAGCCGGATTGTCAAGGCAGTTTTCCTCCCTCTGTTTGTCAACCAAATTTATTACATAGTTTACATTTCTCTGTTTTTATGATATTGTAAACCATATAAAATTTTTAGTTTACTTTAGGAGGCACCCATGACTGAACCTATGACCATGATCCAGGAACTGAAAACACGGATCTTAAACGGCGGCATGATCTCCCGGGAGGAAGCCCTGGCCCTTTATGAGGCTCCCCTGGAGGAGCTCTGCTCCGCCGCCCGCCAGATCCAGCTCCATTTCTGCCAGAACCGCTTCGACCTCTGTACCATCATCAACGGGAAGAGCGGCCGCTGCCCGGAAAATTGCCGGTTCTGCGCCCAATCCGCCTATTCTTCTTCCAGCGCAGAGGAATATCCTCTGCTGGATGCTGATACCATTGTCCAGGAAGCTGGAAGGAATCACAGACAGGGTGTTCCCCGCTTTTCTATCGTGACCTCCGGCAGGCAGTTAAACGATAGGGAAGTGGACCGGATGTGCCTGGCCATCCAGAGGATCCGGAAAGAAACCGGCTGTCTGGTCTGCGCCTCCTTCGGTCTCCTGGACCAGTCTCAGTATGAAAAGCTGAAGGAAGCAGGTGTCACCCGGATCCACAACAATCTGGAGACCTCCCGGAGCAATTTCCCCAATGTGTGCACCACCCACACCTTTGACCAGAAGCTGGCCGCCATAAAAGCCGCCCAGGCCGCCGGGCTTACAGTGTGCAGCGGCGGGATCGTGGGCATGGGCGAGACCCCAGAGGACCAGGTGGACATGGCGCTTTCGCTGCGGGAGCTGGGGATCCGCTCGGTTCCCGTCAACATGCTGAACCCCATTCCCGGGACGCCCTTGGGACACCTGGCCCCGCTGACCGGAGACCAGATGCGCCGGATCGTGGCCGTATTCCGCTTCCTTCTTCCAGATGCCTTCATCCGCCTGGCTGGAGGACGTGGCCTCCTTCCCGACAAAGGGCGGAGCTGTTTCCTTTCCGGCGCCAATGCCGCCATCTCCGGCGATATGCTGACCACCTCCGGCATCTCCACGGCTGCGGATCTTCAGATGTTAAACGAACTGGGCTGCGTCCTTTAGGATCTCCAGCTGTTCAAATCCAAGATTTCCGCCCGAGATCACAAAACAGACCTTATCCTCTTTTCCCACCGGGATCCGGCCCTCTAAAACGGCGCCGATCCCGATGCAGGCCGACGGCTCCGCCAGGACCTTCCCTTCCATCAGAAGCAGTTTCATCCCCTTCAGCATAAACGGATCATCCACCGCTGCAAAGCCGTCCACATACGCCTTCACCACCGGGAAGTTTTTAAGGCCCGGCCGCTGGGACACCAGGGCATCAGCCAGGGACTTCTTCATGGGCACCAGCACCGGTTCCCCGGCCTTCAGGCTCTCCGTATACCGCGGAAGGGCCGACGGCTCCGCCCCGTATACCTTTGTATGATCCGACACGGATTTCACCGCCGCAGAAACGCCGCCGATGAGTCCGCCGCCGCTGGCCGGGACAATGACGGCAGAAAGCTCCGGGCACTGTTCCATCAGTTCCAGGCCCAGAGTCCCCTGGCCTGCCATCACATCGTAATCGTCATAGGGCGGGATCATGGTGCTGCCCCTCTCCATACAGATCTGCTCCGCCACCTCAAACCGCTCCGGTGCTTCGCAGAGCACCACCTCAGCCCCCAGCTCCATGATGGCTTTTTTCTTGGCCTCCGGAGCCGTCCGCGGCATTACGATCACTGCCCTGGCCCCCTTCATTCTGGCACCATAAGCGATGGCCCGTCCGTGGTTCCCCGAAGATGCCGCCACGATCCCCCGAGAAAGCTCCTCATCTGTCAGCGTCAGGATCCGGTTCATGGCCCCCCGGAACTTAAATGCCCCAGTCTTCTGCATACACTCTGCCTTGACATATACCTGGCAGCCCAGGTATGCATCCAGTGCCTTAAGCCTCAGAAGCGGAGTCTCATCCACAAACGGAGCGATCCGTTCCCTGGCCTCCTGGATCTGTTTTCCCGTAAATTCCATTGCCTTCTCCTCCTTTTCTTCACCGCCGTTCATTCTCAGAGCGGCCATTGTCCAGTTCCCTTTTCGCGGAGATCCGGCAGAACACTGCTCCCTCTGCCGGTCCCGGAACATCCTTTTTCTAATTATATAGCTATTATCATAGGGGTCCTGCCATTTTGTCAACCTGGCTGTGAGATTTTTTACAGTATCCGGCAGCAGTTCCTTCTGTTCCTCTGATTTTTCTATTTGACAAAACACTTTCTTATGCTAAAATGAAACACGAAATTTCATGATTTTCTCAAAAATTATATTTAGGAGGTTTCGTATGGAAAACCACACGATCATCCAGGTGGAGGACAAGGTCCCCTTCCGGCTTCTGATCCCCTTAAGCATCCAGCACATGTTCGCCATGTTCGGCGCGTCAGTGCTGGTCCCCTTCCTGTTCGGGATCAACCCGGCCGTCGTTCTTTTCATGAACGGCCTGGGCACTCTGCTTTTCATTCTGGTCACCAAGGGAAAGGCTCCGGCCTATCTGGGCTCCAGCTTCGCCTTTCTGGCTCCTGCCGGCATCGTCATTGCCAACTGGGGCTATGAATACGCCCTGGGCGGCTTCGTGGCCGTGGGGTTTGCCGGCTGTATCCTGGCGTTCATCATTTATAAAGTGGGGTATAAATGGATCGACATCGTCCTTCCTCCCGCCGCCATGGGCCCTGTGGTGGCTCTCATCGGTCTGGAGCTCTCCGGCAGCGCCGCCAGCAACGCCGGCCTTCTGGATGAAGTCATCGATCCCCGGAATGCCATCGTATTTTTCGTGACCCTGGGCTTTGCCGTATTCGGCTCCGTCCTGTTCCACGGCTTCCTCTCTGTGATCCCGATCCTGATCGCCGTGATCGCCGGATACGTGGCTGCGGCCATTACCGGGATCCTGGACTTTTCCGCTGTCATGACCGCTCCGATCTTTGCCCTGCCAAACTTTTCTGCTCCAAAGTTTGATCTCCAGGCCATCCTGATCATCCTTCCGGTGATCCTGGTCATCACCTCCGAGCACATCGGACACCAGGTGGTCACCAGCAAGATCGTAAACCGCGATCTCCTAAAGGAACCGGGACTCCACCGCAGTCTGTTCGGAGATAATTTCTCCACCATGCTGTCTGGTCTCATCGGCTCCGTTCCCACCACCACCTATGGGGAGAACATCGGCGTTATGGCCGTCACCAAGGTATACAGCGTCCAGGTCATCGCCGGCGCGGCCGTATTTTCCATCATCTGCTCCTTCATCGGAAAGCTGTCGGCCCTAATCCAGACCATCCCCGGCCCGGTCATCGGCGGGATCTCCTTCCTGCTTTATGGAATGATCGGCACCTCCGGCCTGCGGATCCTGGTGGATTCCCAGGTGGACTACGGCAAAAACCGGAACCAGGCCCTGACTGCCGTGATCTTCGTTACCGGCCTCTCCGGCATTAAGGTGAACTTTGGAAACGTCCAGCTCACCGGTATGGTGCTGGCCTGCGTCACCGGAATGATCCTTAGCCTGGTATTTTACGTGTTTGATAAGCTGAAGCTGACCAACGATCAGTAAACCGGAAGCTGTTCCTGCCGACATTGAAATTCCATCTGGGCCCGGCCCGTTTGGGCAGGATCCAGGACTTTTTTCTCCAGTACCCAAAATTTCACCAATTTTTGGGCACTGGGGATTTTTTTTGCATCTGGTACCCAAATTTTCCTGTTTTAGGGGATTTTTGCTCAAAAAATCCCGGACACTTTTTATACATAGTCCAGTTCATTCCTTCCCGTACTGCCAAATGCCAGATGATCCAGCAGGTATGACTGCATTTCCTCGCCGGAGCGGCTCCAGAAGCGTGAGCTGGAAAATCCCCTGCTGGCACACAGCGCCTCTACGCCGCCGGGACCAGATGGACCTGGATGCCTCCCTGTGCCTCCATCTCCAATTCTGCCTCTTCCTGCTTCTCATAGGGATTCCCGGCAGACAGCACTGCCGTTCTCAGCCGTTCTGTTACTGTTTCATAGGTACTCCCGTTCTTCATCTCATACACAAATACAAACGTGTCCGAGGAATACCCATGGTCCCGGCCGAACAGGGCCGCCGCGTACCGCCCATCCTCAGAGATCTCCGGCTTCCGCTCCAGGACTGCATCCCCAAAAGCCAGTGTCACCGTCCCCGGGTACGCATCCCGCAGCATATGGGCCTTGATCCGGATCTCATAAGCGCCTTCCCCCGACTGGACACAGGATACCTCTGTCACGTCAAACCAGCCTGTGCCGTCTCCATATTCCATCTGCACCGGAAGTTCATCTGAAAGCTCTGCGGAAACCGGCTCCATTTCCCGGAGAACGTATACCGGCGGCCGCTTCACATAAATGACCTCCGGCGCTCTCTCACCGGCATACTGGAACCAGTACCTGTATGTCCCGGTCTGCGCTCCCGGTTCCTGGTATCCCAGACAGATCAACGACTCTTTAAATTCCGGATCTCTGGCCGCCTCCAGATACGAGGGCGGAAGAAATTCCTTTGTTTCTGAAAACGCAGCATCCACTGAAAATCTTCCTACGGATACCTCCGGCTCTCCTTTTCCCTCCCCGGCTATCAGGAGCACCCGGAGCAGGTACACGACTAACGCGGCTGTCAAAAACCTGGTCCAGAAAGTTTCATGGTGATATTCTTTTTTCATTCAGATCCACTCCTTCCTGACTGAATTGCTTTCTTTTTCGCTTTTTCTTTATCTATCTATAATATATTTTATTTCGATTTTCTTGTAAATATATGTCTTGCTTTTTATTTAGCGGAGCATTTTTTATATCATAGGGCGAACTTTCCTGGTGATATAAAAAACGGAGATGCAGATTTCTCCGCATCTCCATTCTTCCATCCCATTCTCATGTTCTGGTTTCCAAAGGATCTCCTTTACCTGATCCATGCGCCATCTGCGCCCACTGTATATCCATCCGTAGTTGTTGTCCCAGCTGCCATGGATCCCAACGGACCGCCGCTTACGGTATTGAAGAAATACCACTTGCCGCCGATCTCATGCCATCCGGTATACATATAGCCCTGGGTTCCATCGGAATACGGATGCAGATAATACCAATGTCCGCCTTCGTTCAGCCACCCTGTCTCCATATAGCCGTCGGCGTTGAAATAGTACCAGCTGGAAACGCCGTTCCATACTAGCTCCGCCCATCTGGAAGCCGGCCACGTTCCATCATTATAACGGAACCACCAGCCAGTGTCATTCTTCACCCACTCGCCAGTCTTATTCGCTGCCTTGTCCTCCAGATACCACCGGCCGCGGCCATAGGAGGAACCAGAACTGCCGCCAGAGGATGTTTTTTCCTTTTCGTTGGTAAACGTCAGCTTAAACTCGCTTAAATGCCAGGTGCTGATCGTGATGAACTTATATCCATTTTCGTTCTCGATCGTATACTGGCCGATGCTTTCTCCTTCATGCTCCACATTGGCATACTGGTCCTCCACCAAAGACGGTACCGGAAGCCGGAACCTAAAGGAAAGCCGTCTCGCCAGCTTATCGGAAGAAAGATCCAGTTCTTCCTGGGTTCCAGAGATCACCTGGCCATTCTCGTCCAGAAGGACTTTGCTGGCGTTCACCTCGAATACCATGGTCTTGGGAAGCACCTTTACGCCTGTCACATTTCCGGCCGCATCCTTTTCCACGATCGTTTCATAGGATATGCTCTTGGGTGTCTGTGACAGAGAGATCCGGGCATGCTCGCCCTCTTCCAGCAGACCATTGCCCTTTACTGCCGCAGCCAGGTCATGAACTGCATTCTTATTGCCCACAACCGCCTGGTTTTTATCCAGATCCATCACAGACTGGTCAGCCTCCTCCACCTTCTGTGCAAACTGTTCTTCGGAAACAACACCAGAAACCTCTTCAGGAAGCTTCGGTGTCTCCACGGTCAGTTCGCTCATATCAACACTGGCGCCTCCGTCCTCTGCGCTGGCTTCCTCAGAAGCGTCAAAGACGATGACCGGATACGAGGCCAGGACCGTTCCGCTGGGAAGGGCCACGCGGACTACTGTATTTCCGCTATCTGCCGCAGACAGCCGGATCTTAGCCGCTGCTTCATCCATTTCTGCCTTTACGACCGCTCCGTCTTCCTCTTTCACTTCCACAGAGCCGCCATGTTTTAATACGTTCCTTACAAAAACTGGAAGATCAATATTAGCTTCCTTCTTATCCTTCGTATCCAGATAAACCGTTTCCGTTTCCACCTGGGGAATTGTTACAGCAATCTTTCTGGATAGTGTTGTTTCTTTTGTTTCTCCATTGGCCGCCGGATAGGAAAGAACGGCATAGATCTGGCCTTCTGCGTCCGCTGCCGGTACATCGATGGCCGCATACTCGTCCACATTTCCGGTGGGTACCATAGTCTCTGCATCAAAATCCGTATGTACAATAATTCCCAAAACTTCCGGATCCTTTCCAGTATAGTTGGAAACCTTTGTCTCTGCCTGGAAGGTCTGGCCAAGAGTCACCGTTTCCGGCACTGCCAGAGAAACCTCCGGCGCTTCTACGGTAAAGGACGTGCTGCCCTCTGCGCGGTTGTCAGAAGCCTCGTCCTCAAACCGGACCGATGCTGTGGCATTTCCTGCTCCCACAGCTTTTGCCGTCATTTTCCTCGGCTCAGAGGTCTCGATCTCAGCCACAGAGCCGTCGTCAATCGTCCATGTGTATGCTGCGTCGCTGGCTGTGGCGGTAACCATTCCAGACGTTTTCGCCGCCTTCTTTGCCGAAGCGGTAAAGGAAATGATATCGCCGATCTTTGCCGTCTCAGGAGCTGCAGTCACAAGGAAATCTCCGCCAACACTCACATGGACCGTATCTGATACGGTATATTCTTTTCCATTGATGGTTTCCGTATAGGAAGCGGTCACAGCCGCCGCACCAATGTCATTGCCAGTCAGAACCGCCCGGGTCCCGTCCTCACTGGAGGCTTCCACCGAAACCACAGATTCATTATCACTCTCCCACTGGATGGCATTGGACGGAGAAGCCATGGGAACCAGGAGTTTTACTTCTGCCCCGACCTCCTTCTCCCCATTCACTTCCAGCTTTACATTTTCCGTATCCGCTGTTACAGAAGCCGGTGCGGAGGTTACCGTCACGCCGGGAACCGGTTCCGCAAGAAGATCCGGAACAACGCCTTTATACTGAACGCCGGTCCTATTCGCCGTATAGTACGGATATTTTCCATCTTCGCTGGGCGTACCCTTCGATGCTGCCGTGATACGGATGACCGTATCCAGATTTCCGTCTTCCTTAAATCCGTAAGAAGCAAGGATGTCTTTCTGGTTTTCTGTTGAACCAGCAAACCGGCTGTAAAATTCTTTTACATGCTCCTGGATCGACTGGAATCCGCCGAAAACAGCGCGATACTTAAAGTTTTCTCCCAGATAGAGATCCGCATCTTTTACGATTCCGTAGTTGATATCGCCAAATCCCCATTGGGAAATTCCCTCCGCTTCCGTCTGGTTATACTGGGAGCCAGCAGAAATCACGCCCTTGACCTCGCCCTCAATGAAATTCATATCCAGGCTTTCGATCAGAGTACGCTGGCATCCGGCCACCTCTCCAATGGTCACGCCCGGGCCGTTTACATTCAGCGTTCCCTTGGCAAGAGTGCCGTTCGTTGCGCCAGGCATAACCGATTCCCTTACGGTCGCATTACCTTCAATATTGATGGTCAGATCATCTATGGATGTATAGCCAAAGCACCCGAAAACATTTCCAACAACAGCATTATTTTTAACGGTGACTGTTCCCGTTCCGATATGCTGTTCACTGGCCTTGGAGAACGCGCCGTTTCCGCTGGATATCGAACGGTTGGCATAAATGATATCTACACTGCCGCCCTCCACGGTGATCCGGGCATCCTCCACATCATACTTTTTTCCCGCTGCTTTCTCTCCGCTGGAAGATCCGATCAAATATGTGACAGCTCCGCTTTTCATCGTAATCTGGGTGGACGGCAGATTTCCTTCTATCCCGCCTCCGACAATGGCAGTATACTTGTCCTTATCCCTTCCTTCCACCTTGACCCAGGTATCATCATAGGCCGGATGGCTGTCCAGATGGACATAGGTGCTGCCTTCGTACTCTTCTACGGTCACTGGATTTCCATTGGCATAGTACGAGGTTATCGCAGCGTTGTCATAGGTATGGGGCACCACCGTGATTCCGGTTTCCACACGGCTCTCACCCTGGATTCCCAAGGGTTCCGCCAGCGCCGGGAAGGCCGTCATGCCCATTACCATAGAAACCGCCAGCATCGCCGACACGATCCGCTTGCACTTTCTCATATTGCATTCCTCCTTATATATTTGGGGAGCAAGAACCAGGGGAGTACGGCACTGAAGGACATAAATCTGTTTATGTCAAGAGCCATACAGCACATATGGATTTTACAGTATAAACGGCACTTATTTCAGCAGATTCGCCTGCCGCGCCCTTGAAAAAGCTATGAAAAATGGCTATAATACTTACAGGATGCAAGAAAACTCAAGAGAATCTGGTGCCTGATATAAACAGATTTATCGGATGTTTGATTTTGCATCTGCCTCCACAACGCAATCTCCCCGTCCAATGCACAAAAAAGCCTGGAAAAACGGCCTTTGTTTCCAATTTGCCGTCTCTCCAGGCTATTTTTACAATCTGCTCATCCGCTTCCCGCCAGCGGCGCATTTCGTCTTACAAAAAGATTAATGCGCCCTGGCCAGGATAGGAGAACGTATTCTTAGTGCTCCTCCACCAGCGAGAGCCGCACCAGCGCACGCCTAAGCGCCGCCTCGGCCCTGGCGATATCCGTCTCCGGACTGTGCTCCGCAAGCCGCCTCTCGGCACGGATCCTGGCCTCGTTGGCCCTGGCTCCGTCGATCTCCTCCGGCCATTCACAGACCTCCGCTAAGATGGTCATCTTCTCCGGAAGGATCTGAAGAAAGCCGGAAAGGAGCGCCGCCTTTTTCACCTGGCCGTCCTGATGGATCTTTAAAACGCCCGGCGCCGCCGCTGTGGTCAGCGGGATATGCTGGGGGTAAACTCCCAGCTCGCCGTCTGCGGTATTCAGCTCCACCATGGACACATCCCCGTGGAAGAACTCCTTATCAGGCGTGATCACCTGAAGCTTCATCGTTTCCGCCATGTTCCCACCCCCTATTTCACGCGGGCAAGAACGTCATCCATATTTCCTGCGTTCAGGAACAGGTTCTCCGGAATATCGTCATGCTTTCCTTCCAGGATCTCCTTAAAGCCCTGGATAGTCTCGGAAAGCGGCACATAACGGCCCTCCAGGCCGGTAAACTGTCCAGCAACGAAGAACGGCTGGGACAGGAATCTCTGGATCTTTCTCGCTCTGGATACGGTCAGCTTATCCTCCTCGGAAAGCTCGTCCATACCCAGCATGGCGATGATATCCTGGAGCTCCTTATATCTCTGGAGCACCTCCTGTACACCCCGGGCCACCCGGTAATGCTCCTCGCCCACGATACGCGGGTCCAGGATACGGGAGGTGGACTCTAAGGGATCCACCGCCGGATAAATACCCAGCTCCACGATGGAACGGCTTAAAACAGTCGTTGCATCCAGGTGGGTGAAGGTATTGGCCGGAGCCGGGTCCGTTAAGTCGTCGGCCGGAACGTAAACCGCCTGTACGGAGGTGATGGAGCCGCTCTTTGTGGAAGTGATCCGCTCCTGGAGCGCGCCCATCTCCGTCTGTAAGGTCGGCTGGTATCCAACGGCTGACGGCATACGGCCCAACAGCGCGGACACCTCGGAGCCTGCCTGGCTGAAACGGAAGATATTGTCAATGAATAAAAGTACGTCCTTTCCGCCTTCATCACGGAAATACTCCGCCATGGTAAGGCCTGTAAGGCCCACACGCATACGCGCTCCCGGCGGCTCGTTCATCTGTCCGAATACCATGGTGGTCTTATTGATAACGCCGGACTCCTGCATCTCATAATACAGGTCATTTCCTTCACGGGTACGCTCGCCTACTCCGGTAAATACAGAATAGCCGCCGTGCTCCGTGGCGATGTTCCGGATCAGCTCCTGGATCAGAACCGTCTTTCCAACGCCTGCACCGCCGAACAGACCGATCTTTCCGCCCTTCTGGTAGGGGCATAACAGATCCACGACCTTGATGCCGGTCTCTAAGATCTCCGTCTCCGTGGACTGGTCCTCAAAGCTGGGGGCCTTTCTGTGGATCGGAAGCTTCTTTTCTGTCTTCGGCTTCTCTTTATTGTCGATGGGCTCGCCCAGTACGTTGAAAATACGTCCCAGCGTATTCTCTCCCACAGGGACCATGATCGGTCCTCCGGTGGCCACGGCTTCCATACCGCGGACAAGGCCGTCTGTGGGACCCAGAGCGATACATCTTACCGTATCGTCACCAAGATGCTGGGCAACCTCCACCACAAGAGTGCCCCCGTCCTTCCTGGTGATCTCAATGGCGTCATTGATCTCAGGAAGTCCGCCCTGGGGAAACTTAATATCCAGAACGGCACTGATGACCTGAGTGATCTTACCAATGCTTTTCTCTGCCATCCTCTTTCTCCTTGTTTTGATTTTAATTTTACCCTTCGATCGCATTCGCTCCGGCGATGATCTCCGTCAGCTCCTGGGTAATGGAGCCCTGTCTTGCACGGTTATACTGCAGAGACAGCTTTTCGATCATCTCCTCGGCATTGTTGGTGGCCGAATCCATGGCCGTCATACGGGCCCCGTTCTCACTGGCCACCGCCTCTAAAAATGCGCCGTAGATCAGGCTGCTGACGTATTTGGGAATGATCGCGTCCAGCACCTCCGTCTCGTCGGGCTCATAGTTCATAAGAAGGAGATCCGGCTTTAGGCCCTTTCCCCCTGCATCGCCCTTGAGCTCCGCCGCCTCCGTATCCACTGGAAGGAGCTTCATGAACCGCGGGATCTGGCTCACCGTATTCTTAAACGACGTATAAGCCAGATAGATCTCGCCGATCTCCTGTTTTTCAAAAAGAGACAGCAGCTCTCTTGTGATCTCCATGGCATCGGAATACAGGGGCTCATTGATCACATCCGAATGATCCGCCGCGATCTCATAGCCCTTTCTGGCCAGCGCGTCACGTCCCTTCCGCCCCACAGCAAAGATCCTCACATCCTCCGGCTTAAGGCCGCTGCCGGTCACCAGGCGCACCACGTTGGCATTGTAGCCGCCTGCCAATCCCCGGTTGGAGGTGATGACCACCACCGCCTTTTTGGGGGATGTTCCCGGTTTTAAGTATCTGTGGCTGATCCCCTGGGATTTTAAGAGCATTTCCTGGATCGTGCTGTACATCATATTGAAATACAGCCTGGAATTCTCCGCCCGGGTCCTGGACTTCTGGAGCTTGACGGTGGCGACAAGTTTCATGGCTTTGGTGATCTGCTCCGTACTCTCGATACTGGATTTCCTGCGTTTAATGTCTCTCATGGTTGCCATGCTCTGTCACCTGCCTTATCTTGCTGCCTTGCACTCTTCAATGGCCTTTTTAAGAAGCTCTTCGGTCTCCGGCTTCATTTCCTTTGTTTCCCGGATGCTCTTCGGGATCTCCGGATATTTGGTATCGATATACTGGAACAGCTCCTTTTCGAACGCCAGCACCTGGCTGGTGGGAATGTCCAGAAGATATTTCTTCGTGGCTGCATAGATGATGATGACCTGGTATTCCACCGGCATGGGCTGGTACTGGGGCTGCTTTAATACTTCACGGATCCTCTCGCCCTGGGCAAGCTGCTCCTTGGTGCTGGCGTCCAGCTCAGATCCGAACTGGGCAAAGGAAGCTAACTCCCTGTACTGGGCCAGCTCCACACGGATGGGAGCCGCGATCTTTTTAATGGCCTTGATCTGGGCCGCGCCGCCTACACGGGACACGGAAAGACCGGCGTTGATGGCCGGACGGAAACCGGAGTTGAACATCTCCGTTTCCAGATAGATCTGGCCGTCGGTGATGGAGATCACGTTGGTGGGGATATAGGCGGAAACGTCGCCCGCCTGGGTCTCGATAATGGGAAGGGCCGTTAAAGAGCCGCCTCCCAGGTCGTCGGACAGCCTGGACGCTCTCTCTAAAAGCCTGGAATGCAGGTAGAAAACGTCGCCCGGATACGCCTCACGTCCCGGCGGTCTCTTTAAAAGCAGGGACAGGGTACGGTAAGCGGCCGCATGCTTACTGAGGTCGTCGTAGACCACCAGCACGTCCTCTCCGTTCTCCATCCACTCCTCGCCGATGGCACAGCCCGCATAAGGAGCGATATACTGTAAGGGAGCCAGGTCCGAGGCTGTGGAAACCACCAGGGTGGTGTAGTCCATGGCGCCGAATTCCTCCAGGGTCTTTACGATGGAAGCCACTGTGGAGGCCTTCTGGCCGATGGCCACATAGATACAGCGGACGCCGGTGCCCTTCTGATTGATGATGGTATCGATGGCGATGGCCGTCTTACCGGTCTGACGGTCGCCGATGATCAGCTCTCGCTGGCCCCGGCCGATGGGGATCATGGCATCGATGGCCTTGATTCCGGTCTGCAGCGGGGTATCCACGGACTTTCTCTCAATTACGCCGTGGGCAACACGCTCGATCTTACGGAACCGGTCCGTATGGATCGGGCCCTTGCCGTCGATGGGCTGTCCCAGGGCATTCACAACACGTCCGGACATGGCATCGCCCACCGGAACCTCCACCACGCGTCCCGTGGTCTTTACTGTGTCGCCCTCGCTGATGCTGGAAGTATCGCCCAGGAGAACTGCACCCACGTTGTCCTCCTCCAGGTTCAGAACCATGCCGTAGATCTCTCCCGGGAACTCCAGGAGCTCTCCCTGCATGGCGTTTTCAAGACCATGGATCCGTGCGATGCCGTCTGCCACCTGAATGACCGTTCCCACGTCAGAAACTTCCAGTTTTGTCGAATATCTTTCAATCTGCTCTTTAATGACCGAGCTGATCTCTTCTGGTCTTAAATTCATTTGAGGTCTGCACCTTCTTTCTATTTGCGGTCTGCAGCCTGCCGTCTCTGCGGCCTGCCGCGTGCATCCTAAGCCAGCTGTAATTTCATAAGATCCCTGCGGATCTCCTCCAGCCTAGTTTTGATGCTGCTGTCCACTACCCGGTCGCCAATGCGGATCACCAGTCCTCCTAAGAGGTACGGATCCACCGAGTATCCGATCTCCAGGCTCACAAAGCCTGTGGTCTCCAGAAGTCTGTCCTCCACACGCTTTTTCTGGTCCCCGGACAGCGGAAGAGCGCTGGTGACCTGCACCACGCCGATTTTTTTATACGCCTTTACCCGGTCTGTAAAATAATCACAGATGGGGATCATGTCGTTCTGACGGCCTTTTTCAATGACAGTCACAAGGAACCCCAGCAGACCATCCGAAAGCTTTCCGGAGAAAATGGCTTCCACCACCTTCTTCTTTTCTTCCTTTATGATCTGCGGATGGTTCAGAAACTGCGCCAGATCCGGATTTTCCAGGAAAATGGTCCGCAGGGCACCGATCTCCTCGTACCACTGGGACAGAACGTTCTTTTCCATGGCCTCTTCAAACAGCGCGTCTCCGTAAACCTTTGACACTAGCTTTGCCATGTGCTCTCACCCATTTCCTTTAATGTCTCCTGGATCAGGGAATCCTGGATCTTCACATCCATGGACGCTGCCACAGCTTTTCCGGCCATCAGGGATGCAATGGATACGATCTCCGTCTTCACATCCTCCAGAGCCTTCTTCTTCTCCAGGTCGATCTCCCGGCTGGCCCGGTCCAGGATCCGGCCGGCTTCCGCTCTGGCCTCCTCCAGGATCTCAGCCTCCTGCTTCTTTGCCTTCTTTCTGGCCTCGTCCATGATGGCTTCCGCCTCTTTATTGATGGACCGGAGCTTTTCTTCGTACTCAGCCTGGAGCGCCAGGGCGCTTTCCCTGCTGGACTTTGCCATCTCCAGGTCGCCGGCGATCTTCTTTCTCCTCTTCTCCAGGTAGTCCCGGGCCGGG
The DNA here is from genome assembly GCF_025567195.1 of Alitiscatomonas aceti. Classification (NCBI taxonomy): domain Bacteria; kingdom Bacillati; phylum Bacillota; class Clostridia; order Lachnospirales; family Lachnospiraceae; genus Alitiscatomonas; species Alitiscatomonas aceti. The sequence continues at coordinate 37,864 of NZ_JAOQJF010000028.1, forward strand.
TTGAATAAAAGATAGGACATCGCAAAGAACAGGATAAAGATATTGATTCCCGTGATCACCACATCGTTGATCCATTGAGGGTCAAAATTGATTAACCGTTCCACGGTTTTGTCTCGCCTCCTTTTCTGCTATGTTCATTGGGAAGCCTTAAAAATCAACCGAAAGGCTTAACGAACATAAGGATAATGGCGACTACCAGACCGTAAAGACCTGTGGTCTCGGCAACGGCCTGACCTAAAAGCATCGTGGAAGTAACGTCAGACTTGGCGCCCGGATTACGTCCCACAGCAGACGCGCCGAAACCGGCGGCAATACCCTGGCCGACACCAGGTCCGATACCGGCGATCATTGCCAGTCCAGCACCGATGGCGGAGCATCCATAAATAAAATCCTGTCCAGAAATATTCATAAATAAAACCTCCTGAATAAAAATTTTTTGATTACAGTTTGTCGTTTACGTATACCATGGTCAGCATACAGAATACATATGTCTGGATACAGCCTGAAAACAGGTCGCAGTATACATGCAGTGCCGCCGGTATACCGATCTTAACGAAAATCGGCATCATTCCGTACCACAGGCCCAGAATGATCACACCAGAAAGCATGTTCGCGAACAGACGGAGTGAGATGGAGATCGGATTTGCGAATTCACCGATCAGGTTGATCGGGAACAGCACCGGAAGCGGTTTAAACAAACCGGTGAAGTGACCGACTCCATGGTTTTTGATCCCCTGGTACTGAACGATCGCGAAGGTGACCAGTCCCAGTAAGAACGTCACGCCAAAGTCCGCCGTAACGGTCCGCAGGCCAAAAAGCCCGCTTAAGTTACAGAACAGAATGAACAGGAAGATCGTACCAATATAATTGGCAAACCGTCTGGCCGATGGTCCCAGGATCCCCTGGGTCATCTTTTCCAGCATCTCCACTCCCAGCTCCAGGATGTTCTGGAATGTGCCAGGAACCTCTGTGGCGTGCTTCATGGCTCTGTTGGCGGCAAAGGCCAGGATCAGGAGTACAATGGTGATAATCGTCATCCCCACAGTTGTCGTCGTGATCCACAGTTCCTGTCCGAACAGATGGTATTTCATGATACCATGTATCATAAAATCCGCTTCACTGCCACCACCCATTCTTTCGCCCTCCTTTCTTTTTATGATACGCTGTCTTTCTCGTCAGGCCGGCCGGATCCGGTCCTCCGGTCTGCGATCCTGCGCACTACCGGGTAAAGATAAGCCCCTGTCTTTAATCCCAGTATTCCCACCACCAGGGATAAAAGATTGATATCCGTAAATTTCCAGACCAGAGCGATCCCTCCAAATACGGCCAGGCTCCTTAAGAGAGCATGGGTCACCATCTTTTTTCTGGCATAGTTTTCATCGGCTGAGGCCGCGCACAGCTCCGTTGAATAAGCCATACTGAGAAGCCACAGCTCAGCCGCCGCCATCCCCGTAAGGATACCTAAGAAGACCGGAGCGCTCCGAAACCAGATCAGGCAAATTAAAAAAAGCACCAGGTTATGGAGAACGATACCTACGGACATGAGGATGACCTGTTTTTTTGTCTCGTCACTCATCATAACAGTCACCATCCCTTCCGTTTATTCCGGCCGGCGCCGTCTCCGGTCCCGTACCGTTTTTTCCAGTTCTCTTCCCGTGCTTTCTCTTCCTTCTCTTTCTCCTCCTGCTCCCGTTCAATGGTCCTCCGGGCCATTTTATAGGCGTTTAAGCCGCCGGCCAGGATCCCCAGGATCAGAAGGGGAAGCGTAAGGCTGGTGCCAAACTGCCGGTCCGCCCACACGCCGGCCGCCACACATAAAAACACGGCGGTCAGCACATTGAGTCCCAGCTGGCTGATCAGCACCAGATTTTCAAATCCGCTTTTCTTACGCACCAGAGCCACTCCTTCTTCATTTTTGCGCATGAGAGTATTATACTCGATTTTTGCGCCTTTGTCCATTTCTAAGCGGCGCTTTTGCTGAAATTCTTCACTCTGTCCCGGTTCTTACGCATTCTCAACAAAGCGCAATGAAATGTTAAGTTTCTTTATTTTCCTTTTATAGTTTTTCCATACTTACGTCACAATTATCCGGTATACTAAAGCCATAAAACAAAAACAAGAGCCCGGAGGCGAAGAAACGCGCGTTCCAGCTTCCGGGGTCGTCTAACAACACTTCCCGTCTCCACATGAGGCAGGGATTTACATACAGCTTACATAGTAACTCTTACATCCCCCTTTTTAGTATTTGTGAAAAGAGCCCCGGTTATGCCGGAGCTCTTTTTATATGTCTCTTTTCTTTTACCTCATCAGCGCTTTGATATCCCTCTCGCTGCCCATGACCATCAGAGTCTCTCCCTCTGTGAACACGTGCTCCGGCCCCGGCATGGGGAACAGGTTCCTTCCATGGCGGATGGCCAGGATATTGATATTGTGGCGGGTCCGCACCTGGCGCTCCAGGATGCTGTGGCCGGCCCAGCCGTGAGGCAACTCGATCTCATAGATCCCGTATTCCGGCGTCAGCTCCACATAATCAAAGATTCCCCGGGCTGTTCCGTAGCGGACAGCCAGCCGCTCCGCCACCTCCCGCTCCGCGTAGACCACATGATCGGCCCCATTCCTTAAAAGGAGCTTTTTATAAATATCCCGGGTAGCCCGGGCCACCACATACTTCGCCCCCAGATCCTTTAAATGCACGGTGATCTCCAGGGCCGTCTGAAAGCTTTCTCCAATTCCTACCACGCAGACATCGTAATTCCCCACCCCCAGAGACCGCAGGAAATCCTCGTTGGTGGCATCTCCGATCTGGATATTCTGTATCACCGGGGCCATTTCATCCGCCCTGGCCTCATCCTTTTCCACCGCCATCACATCATTTCCCTGCTCCTGGAATTTAATTGCCATATGACGGCCAAACCGTCCAAGTCCAATGATCAGAACAGATATCATAATTTCCTCCTCTTATTAACAATGCTGTATCAGCCCACCTGGATCTTTTCCAGGGGCTTTTTCGATGCCACCGGAGGCCGGTCCGAGGCGAAGGCCAAAAGCATGGTCAGGGAACCGGCTCTTCCAAAGATCATCAGAAAGGCCAGCACCAGCTTGGACACCATGGACACCTCCGGCGTGATCCCCAGAGTCACGCCCACCGTGGCAATGGCCGATGTGGTCTCAAACATGGCCGTCAGCACCGGGATCCCCTCGGCCGCAGATAGCACCAGCGTAGACAGAATGATCAGGATCAGATACATCATAAAGATACAGGAGGCCGTCCGGGTGATCCCGTCCTCCAGCCGCCTCTTAAAGCATTCCACATTTTTCTTCTGACGGAATGTGGAAAAAATGCTCAAAACCAGCACGGCCGCCGTAGTGGTCTTCATTCCTCCGGCTGTGGATCCAGTGGAGCCGCCCACCACCATCAAGCAGATCATAAGGAAAATACTCCCTTCCCTGAGAGCCGCCAGGTCCACCGTATTAAACCCGGCCGTCCGGACCGTCACCGACTGGAACAGGGACGCCAGGATCCTGTCTCCCAGGCTCATGCCCTCATAGGCCTCCCCGGTAAGCTCCAGAAGGAACAGTCCCAGTGCTCCGCCGGCCAGAAGAACTGCCGTCATAAACACCACGATCTTTGAATGGAGCCTCAGGTTTTTAAACCGGAACCTGGAATCCAGAAGATCCAGCCACACGAAAAATCCAAGGCCGCCAATGACGATGAGTGCCATGATCACCAAATTCAGATACCAGTTTCCTGCTTCTGCCGTCAGCGAAGAAAATGGTGTTTCTGCACCCATCAGGTCAAATCCTGCGTTGCAGAAGGCGGACACCGAATGGAATACCGAATAATAAAGGCCCTTAAAAAGCCCCAGCCGGGGGCAGAAATAAAGAGCCAGGGCCGCCGCCCCCAGGCCCTCGATCAGAAGCGTCCCCTTCAGGATGAACCTGGTCATACGGACGATGCCGCCTACCTGGGGCGCTGCCACCGCCTCCCGCATAAGGATGCGGGAGGACAGGCCGATCTTCTGGCCCGAAAAGGTATGGGCGGACAAAAGGATCGTCATAAAGCCCAGTCCCCCCACCTGGATCAGCAGGAGCAGGACGATCTGGCCGAACAGGGACCAGTGGGTATACGTATCAAAGCGCACCAGACCCGTCACACAAGCCGCCGAGACTGCCGTAAAAAACGAGTCCGTCACCGGCGTCACGATCCCCTCTCTGGAGGAGACCGGCAGCATCAGAAGGACCGTTCCTATTAAAATCACCGTAAGATATCCCGCCAGAAGCATCCGCGTCGGCGAGCGTCTGATGGATCTCAGATCCAGTTTTCGTTCCAGTTTTCGTTCCAATTTTCAAAACCTCTGTCTTTCTTCTTCCGGCGGCATTGCTTTAATTGGTCAGCAGGTCCAGCACCAGGGCCGCACACTTATTTAACTCTTCCACCTTCAAAGTCTCCTCTGTGGTATGTACCTTTGTCATGCCCGTGGAAAGCACCACTGGCTTGATCCCATGGAGAGCCATCACATTGGCGTCGCTTCCACCGCCGCCCTTTTCTGTGGAGGCCGGGATCCCCAGCCGCCCGCAGGCTGCAAACACCCGCTTCACCAGCTCGTCATCATTATCCACACGGAAGCTCACATAATTTGTGGAAAGGTCGATATCCAGGGATGCGCCCAGCTCCTGGCAGGCCTCCTCCAGGCATTGCTTCATATGGGCAGCCTGGGCGTTTAGTTTATCCAGGTCCCGGCTCCTGACCTCGGCGACCAGCACCGCCTTTTCCGGAACGATGTTGGTGGCGTACTCAGATCTTAAGGTTCCGATATTGCAGGTGGTCTCCTCGTCGATCCTTAAAAGATTCATTTTCGCGATCCCCTTTGCAGCCGCCTGGATGGCGCTGATCCCGGCTTCCGGAGCCAGGCCCGCATGGGAGGACCGTCCGGTGATCGTGGCATTTATCTTGATCTGGCCAGGTCCGCAGGTCAGGACCTTTCCCGTATCTCCGCCCGCATCGAAAACCATGGCCTCTTTCCCCTTAAGCATGGAATAATCCATATTTTTCGCGCCGTTCATTCCGCCCTCTTCTCCGATGGTAAAGAGGATGTCTGCGCTTCTGTGGGGCAGATCCTTTTCCTTAATAACAGCCAGGGCCTCCATAATGGCCGCAATGCCGGATTTATCATCGCCTGCCAGGATGGTGGAGCCGTCGGTGCCGATAATGCCGTCTTTGATCACAGGCCTGATCCCGTTTCCGGGAGCCACCGTATCCATATGGGCGCAGAAGATCGTGGGATCTCCCGGGATCGTGCCCTCTAAAAATGCATGGACATTGAAGCCGTTGGAGCCAAAGGCCTCTCCTGCCCGGTCGGTCTGGACCTCAAAGCCCAGAGCCTTCAGATCCTGTACCAGCCGCTCTCCCATGGCCTTCTCATTCTTTGTTTCACTGTCGATCTGGACGTACTCTAAAAATGTGTCCAGAAGTCTCTTTTCGTTTATCATATAATACCCCTCCTGTAAATTATATATTACGCGTTCCCGGTCCCGGCGGTCAGAAGCCCCTCCACCGCAGCCGAGGCCTTCTCCACATCATACGCAGCCTCTTTTGGGAGCCCCTGCTTCTTATACCAGTCCTTTAATTCCTGATATGTGGTAGAACAGGACCCATATCCCAGATACAGCTCCGGGATCTGGTAATTATCTGCAAAGACCACCAGAGGAGTTACCGTTATCTTCTCCATCCCCTGGTCTTTTAACGCATTCTTTATGAGCTCCGCAGCCGCATTGAGCTCAAACAGCGGATTCTTAAACTCTTCCTTTCGTTTCGGGTCTTCCCGCCTCCACATTTCACCGTCGGGCTTTCCGTAGATCTTTGTCCCCCACCCGTAGGCTCGCACCAGGCGGATCCCGCCCCGGTCCAGAACGATCCCGTCCAGGCTCTGGCCGCCGTCCTCTGTCTTCAGTGTCACATTTTTATAGACCCTGGAGGGCTTCTTTCCCAGCTTCCCCAGCCGTTTCATTACTTTATTTACGGCTGTTTCATGGTTCCTCCGGCAGTTCATGCATTTTGCCGCCACGACAAATACCGCGATCCCCGCCAAAAGGAACAGAAAGAACGACAGATAATCCGCTGCCGTGTGCAGCTTCCAGAGCTGAAAATTTCCCCCGAAGAACATACCGCAATCCCCCTATTTTCAAAATTTCCCCTTTATTTTATCATGGTTTCATACCAAACGCAAGTTTGTAACAAATGCCGTTTGTGTCAAGTAATCGTTGGCAACTTACCCACTTCATTTTTTCCTTATGATATTTTTTCTGTTTTTGGGTATGCCAAATAGACCCTATGGGTTTTCTTTGTTTAACAACAGAACGCTCTCTTAAACGCCTT